>JAFAAS010000109.1 GCA_023426435.1 Verrucomicrobiota bacterium
CCAAAAAAACATGCTCTCCAGCCCCAACCACCCCCGTCTCGCCATCCTCGATCCGCTCGCCCTCGCTCTCGACGCCGCCGCCACCGCGACCGCGCTTTCTGCCAAAAAGCTGATGCGCTCCCGCCGGCGCCCCGGCCGCGCACTCTCACCCGGCCCCGACACGCCGCTCTGGAACGAACTCGCGAACGAGTGCCGCGCCTATCTCCTTCGCTACGGCGACAAAGCCCGCCTCGCCCGCATCCTCGGCGGCCCCCGCCAACGCGTGCATCAAATCCTCGTCGAACGCTCCGCCTGCCCCGACGCCGAACGCACCCTCCAACTCCTCGTCTGGCTCGCCCACCAACGCCGCGGCCGCGAAACGCTCTAAATCCCCGCGAGCTTCCCCCAAAAGTGTCCCCCCAAAGTGTCATCCAATAGATGACACTTCCGCCCCCGCGTGAACCGTCCCGCCTCCCGCGCGAGGGCAAAACCTCACCGACGAAAGCGTCATACATAATATGACAGTTTCGTCCGCAGAGCTGCGGTCGCCTCGCCCGAGAAAACAACCGCCTTCGCGAAAGTGTCACATAATGTATGACACTCTCCTTCCTCGCGCCTCCGTGAATCGCCGCCGGCCGCTGCGCCGCGCGGCTCCTTTGGACGCACGCGTTCCGCTGGAATTTTGTTTGCCCTGCCTTTCGCGCTCCGCTCTCTCCTGACCGGCAACAGGGGTCTCCCTTTCGCGAGCTTCGGTTGCACAGTCACCAGCAACCATGTCTCTCCTCCCTTTCACGAGCCAGCTCATCGCCGACGTCGGCATTTCCCTCGGCGACGAAGGCAAAGGCCGCCTCATCCCCGAAATCGCCGACGAGCTCCGCGGCACCAACGCCCCCGTCTCCGTCGTCCTCAAGGTCAACGGCGGCGCCAACTCCGGCCACACCGCCGGCGGCGTTAAACTCAACCTCCTGCCCGCCGGTGTCGTCGTGCGCGACGCCGCTCACCTTTGCGTCGGCGCCGGCGTCGTCGCCGATCCGCGCAAGTTCCTCTGGGAAGCGCGTCCGCTCGAACGCAAGGGCCACGAAATCCTCTCCCGCCTCGTCATCGACGAACGCACGCTCGTCTCCGACCTCAGCCACCGCCTGCTCGACCTCGCGTGGGAGGATTACCGCGTCAACATCCTCGGCGAAGAGCCCCGCGGCTCCACCGGACGCGGCATCACGCCCGCCTATCTCGACGAGGTCGGCCAGTGGCAGATCACCTACTCCGACTTCCTCGCCGGCCCCAATTACTTCGCCCGCAAACTCGCCCAGCGCGCCGATCGCGCGCTTCGCGTCATCCAGCACGTGTGTCGTGTTTCCCCGGATACGTTTGCCGGCTTCTTCGACAAGCTCACCGCCGCCGAGCTCCGCGCCAACGCCGAAGCGATCGAGATGGGCGTCTTCGACCACGACGAATTCGACTTCACGCGTTTCCGCGGCGCCGATCCGTTCACGCTCGATCTCCCGCTGCTCACCGAAACCTATTGGAACGCCGGCGCCGCTCTCGCGAAAAACATCGGCGAGGTCCGCGAGCTCATCCTTCGCGAGCTCCACGCCGGTCGCACCGTCATCGGCGAATTCGGCCAGGCCTACTGGCTCGACAAACGCCACGGCTTCTCCCCCAACGTCACCGCTTCGCACACCTACACGCCCGAGCTTTTCGAAAGCGCCGGCATACCCGTGCAACGGATACACACCTTCGGCGTCGCCAAGGCCTACGACACCAAGGTCGGCACGCACACGTTCCTCACGCAGATGGACGACGCCCATCCGCTCGCGGCGAAACTCAAGCAAATCGAGTTCGGCACCTCCACCGGCCGCCAGCGCATGGTCGGCTGGTTCGACGCCGTCGAAAAGGGCGACGTCCTCCGCTACGGCGGATTCCAGGACCTGATGCTCAACAAATCCGACGCCCTCACGCACTCCGGCGAATGGCGCGGCGAACTCCTCATCTGCACCGCCTACGAGGACTCGAACGGCAAACGTTACCATCACGTGCCCCGCAACGAAGCGGTTCGCAAAACCCTCAAACCCGTTTACACCCGCCACCCCGGCTGGTCCGAGGACATCTCGAAGATCCGTCGCTTCAGCGCCCTCCCGGAAAACGCGCAACGCTACGTCGCCGCCATGATGAAGAGCATCCTCGACGTCGCCTACCACGGCGAAGCCTGGCCCGCCGCCGACCAGCTTCCCAACCTGCGCTACCTCGGCGTCGGACCCGAGCCGTCCCAAATCATCAAGGACGTCCCGGCCACGATGGATCTCGTGAAACTCGCCTGAGCCTCTCGCTCGCCGGGAATCTCAACCTTTCACCGACTTTCCCGGTCCCGCCGGAAACGGCGGACGCGAGAAACGCTCACCCAGTTTTCCGCGGCTTTCCGTTTTCACACTCTCCCCGGTCAACAACGCCGGCGGCACTTCGCACAGCGTCCAATATTCATAAACCAGCCGCAGACATTTCCGGAGCTCCTCCGCCGTCGCCGGTTTGACGATGTAGCTGGCCGCACCGAGCTGATAAGCCGTCTTCACATCGTCCATATCCGACGAGCCTGAGAACACCACCGTCGGGATCATCGCGAGATCGGTTCGCGAGCGCATGTATTCGAGCACCGCGAATCCGTCCGCAACCGGCATCTTCAAATCCGTCAACACAAAGCAGGGATACGGATTCGCCGCGCGATCCGAGAATTTTTCCTGGCCGCCCAAATACGCGATCGCCTGCGCACCGTCTTCAACCGTCCTGATCTCTTTCTGCAGACCCGCCGCGCGAAGCGCCGCGACAATCAGCTCCCGATCGATCGGGCTGTCATCCACGACCAGCACTACCCCCGTTCGCCGCATTCTTGGAGATTTATAGGCCGGAGGCGCGACGCAACCGCTGAGCCGCATCTTTTTGCCTGATCCGCTGGTTCGGCAAACGCCTTAACGTGTTATCGAGTTTCGGACGACGGCTCCAGTTGCGCCATCACTTCTCCCAACAGATAGATCGATCCCGTCACCACGACGACGTCGCCCGCTTCGCCCACGTCACATCCGCCGCCGGCAAACACTCGCGAAATCCGATCCGCGACAACCGCGCCGGAAAACTCCCGCGGAACAAGCGATTCCAACCGCCCCACCGGCACCGCCCGCACATCCCGCGGCTCGATCACATGAATCGCGCACGCATGCCGGCAAATCGCATCCAGCAACGGCCCCGCGCGCTCCGCCCCCAAC
>JAFAAS010000177.1 GCA_023426435.1 Verrucomicrobiota bacterium
TGCTCGTGCTCGTAATCGTGCTCGTGCCCCTGCTCGTGCTCCCGCTCCCGCCGTCCGCTCACACCGCATCCGCCGCGTAATCCCATTCGCGGGAAATCACGGTTCCGCCTTCGCAACACCACCCCGGCGCAGGCCAGCGATTCAAAATCGCAACTCGCTCCTCTTTCGCGGCTAACACCGAAGCCGGCGCCCATGGCACGCGCCGTGCAAACTGCGCCAGCGGCCACGCGTGAACCACCACGCCCCGCCGTCCGCGATCCGCCGAATTCCGATCCTTTTCGCTCATGCTCCTCTCCTTGCGCCAAACGTTCCGCCGACTCTTCCGGGAACGCAGTTTCGCCCTCACCGTTCTTCTCACCCTCGCCCTCTGCGTCGGCGCCAACGTCGCCATCTTCGCCGTCGTCGACGCCATCCTCGTCCGCCCGCTGCCTTTTCCCGAAGCCGACCGCCTCGTCGCCGTCCGCAATTCCTACCCTCGCGCCGGCGCCGAACGCTCGGGCGCGTCCGCCGTCAACTACTACGATCGCCGCGACGCCATCAAGGCCTTCACCTCCGTTTCGATCTTCCGCGACGACAGCGTGATCGTCGGCGCCGACGGCGCGCCCCATCGCGTCGAAATCGCCCGCGTCTCGCCCGAGTTCTTCGCCACGCTCGGCGTTCCGCTCGCGCTCGGCCAGGCCTTCACCGACGCGGACATGACCTACCAGACGGACCAAGTCGCCGTCCTCACCGACGCCTTCTGGCGCACGCATTTCAACGCCGACCCCGCCATCGTCGGAAAACAATTCTTCAACGACGGCCTCTCCATCACCGTCGTCGGCGTCCTGCCGCCGGATTTTCGCTACCTCTCCAGCCGCGCCCAATTCTTCCGCCCCGCCTCCCACGGGCCCGACGACATCCAGCCCGCCAACCGGCACGGCAACAACTACCAGATGATCGCCCGCCTCGCCCCCGACGTCACACTCGCCGACGCACAGGCGCAGATAAACGCGTTCAACCAGCAGCAAATCGCCGACGACCCCCACGCCCAGCTGCTCCGCGACACCGGCTTCCACACGTTTCTCGCTCCGCTTCACGCCGACTTCGTCCGCGACGTCCGCCCCATCCTCCTCCTGCTCCAAGCCGCCGTCCTCGCGCTTCTGCTCATCGGAGGCATGAACCTCGTCAACCTCCTCCTCATTCGCGCCAACGGCCGCGCCAAGGAAGTCGCCGTCCGCCAAGCCCTCGGCGCCGGCCGCTGGCATCTGCTCCGCGAGGTCATGCTCGAAACCGTTCTCCTCTCCGTCGCGGGCGGCGTGCTCGGCTTGCTGATCGGCGCCTTCGGCATCGACCTGCTCACCCGCCTCGGCACCGATCGTTTGCCGCTGGGCGGATACATCACCCTCGACACGCGCATCGCCCTCGTCGCGCTCCTCGCTGCGCTCGCCGTCGGCGTCCTCCTCGCACTGCCCGTCGCCTTCTTCAATCTCCGCCACTCGCTCGCCCCCGCGCTCCACACCGAATCGCGCAACGGCACCGCCAACCGCGCCACGCAACGCGTGCGCCACGGCTTCATCGTCGCGCAAATCTCCCTCGCCTTCATCCTGCTCTCCGGTGCCGGCCTCCTCGGCCTCACCTTGCGCAAGATCCTCGCCACGTCTCCCGGCTTCCAACCCGATCACGTGATCACCGGCTCGATCTCGCTGCCTTGGAAAACCTATCCCGACGCCGCGGCGCGCCAGACCTTCCTCGAACGTCTCGACGCCGCCCTTCGTATCCAGCCGGGTGTTACATCCGTCGGCTTCACGTCGAGCCTGCCGTTCAGCAATTCCCATAGCGACAGCGCCACCTCCATCGAGGGCCTCGACCGCGCGCCGGGAGACTCCATCCGCACCCACTACACGTCCTTCGCCTTCGGCGACTACTGGCGTGCGCTGGGAATCCCGCTGCTCGAAGGCCGCCTCCTCGAGCCCGCCGACAACCAACGCGAACAACGGGTCTGCGTCGTCGATGCCGAATTCGCCCGCCGCTATTGGCCCGGCGAAAGCGCCCTCGGCCGCCGCATCGCCCAAAGCCCGTTCCTCACGGACGAAAACGCCACCACCATCGTCGGCGTCGTCGGCACCGTGAAGCAGGTCGATCTCTCCGCCGACCACACGTTGGGCGCCGTTTACTTCCCCTACAAATACTACAGTCCGTCCTCCTTCTTCGTCGCCGTCCGCACGCCGCTCGAACCCACCGCCCTCGCCGCGACCCTGCGCAAAACCATCCTCTCCATCGATCCCGGCCTGCCCATCGACAACATCAAACCAATGCAAACCCTGGTCGACGACAGCCTCGTCTCCCGTCGCTCTCCCGCCGTCCTCGCCGGCGCCTTCGCCGTCGTCGCCTTGCTGCTCGCCGCCGTCGGCACCTACGGCGTCCTCGCCTACGCCGTGAGCCAGCGCCGGCGCGAGATCGGCGTCCGCATGGCCCTCGGCGCCCTGCCGCAACAAATCCTTCGCCAGTTCCTCTCCCTCGGCGCGCGCCTCCTTCTCATCGGCCTGACCCTCGGCGGCCTCGGCGCCTACGCCGCCGGCCAGACAATGCAAAACCTCCTCGTCGGCGTCAGCTCCGCCGATCCGCTCGTCCTCGCCGCCACCGCCGCCGCGATCGGCCTCGTCGTGCTCTTCGCCACGTTCCTCCCCTCTTGGCGAGCAACCCAAGTGAACCCGCTCGAAGCGTTGCGCGCCGAATAACAAGAACCACCAACCCGCCGTAGCTTCAGCGAAGGCGGGCCACCGCGCCACCCGCGTCGACCCCATGATCGCCCTCCGCGCCGACTGCCCCTCCCCGCAACCGCTCGTGCCCCTCTTCCGCGCCCCCGCATTCGATCACGATTAAGAGCACGACTCACGAGCACGAACCGCCCCCTAGTATCTCGTAACACGCATTATTTCGCATTGTGGTTCGCCGGTGCCTGAACGTTTACTGGGGCATGGCCAACCGATACAAAGTCA
>JAFAAS010000159.1 GCA_023426435.1 Verrucomicrobiota bacterium
CCCGCAAGTAACGTTAGGAATTCGAATGCCAAATGATGGCTGTCATTCTGAGCGCAGCGAAGAATCCACGTGTGCGTCCGCGGCCGATCGTCGCCCTGGATTCTTCGCTACGCTCAGAATGACAACCACTATCAGGTGCCCCGAATTATCGAGGTTTCCTGTGGGACACCACATTAGAGCGTTTTCAGCAAAACTATAGCCCTTCAGGTGAACCACAGAGGCACAGAGACACGGAGAGATCCCGTGGCCTTCCTCTGTGTGCTCGGTGCCTTTGTGGTTCAAATCGGGTTTTCCGATTCGGCCAACGGCTATGATATTATTTTATATGCTATAAAGCGGGTGAGGCGGCGGCGTTATCGGCCGGCGAGTTCAGCGACGACGGAGACGAGGACCGCGGGTTCGAGCGGTTTCGCGAGGTGTTTTTGGAAGCCGGCGGCGAGGGCGCGTTGGATATCCTGGTCGCGGGCGAGAGCGCTCAAGGCGGCGGCCGGGACGTCGCGGCCTCCGGGCAGCGCGCGCACGCTACGGATGAGTTCGTAGCCGTCGTGGCGAGGCATGCCGATGTCACTGAGGATGACGTGAGGACGGTGGGTTTGAAACGTGGCGAGGGCGGTGGCGACGTCGCGGGTCACGTGAACCTCGGCGCCGTGGTTGTGGAGGATGCGTTGCACGAGGCTGGCGGCGTCGGGTTCGTCTTCGACGACGAGGACGACGACTCCGCGGAGGTCGACGTGAGCGCGTGCAGGATCCGTGGAAGGAGGAAGGGCAGGGAGGGGATTGGCTGCGGGCGATGAAGCCGTGAACGACGGAAGCAAGGGGAGGGTGACGGTGAACGTGGCACCTTTTTCGAGGCCGTCGCTTTCCGCGCGCACGCGGCCGCCGTGGAGTTCGACGAGCTGTTTCACGATGGAGAGGCCGAGGCCGAGCCCGCCGTGTTGGCGCGTGGTCGAGGCGTCGGCCTGGCGGAAGCGCTCGAAGAGGTGCGGGAGAAATTCGGGAGCGATGCCGGCGCCGTTGTCGCGCACGCGCAGGACGAGATGTTGGTCGTCGCGCTGCAGACTGACGACGACTTGACCGTGTGGTGGCGTGAATTTGATCGCGTTGGACAGGAGGTTCCAGGCGACCTGCTGGAGCCGGGTGCGATCGCCCATCACTTCGAATCGCCCCGGAGCGACGTCGATGAGGATGCGGATTTGTTTGGAGGTGGCGGCGGGTTGGACGGAGTCGATGGCGGCGGAGACGACGGAGGAAAAGTCGATGCGTTGGACGGCGAGGCGGACCTTGCCGGAGGCGATGCGGCTCATGTCGAGAAGATCTTCGATGAGCTGGGCCTGAACGCGGGTGTTGCGCTCGATGATTTCGAGACCGTCGGCGAGTTCGTCGGGGGTGTTGGGACCTTCCTTGAGGACCTGGGTCCAGCCCAGGATGGCGTTGAGAGGCGTGCGAAGTTCGTGGGAGAGCGTGGCGAGGAATTCGTCCTTGAGGCGGCTGGTGCGCTCGGCTTCGGCGCGGGCGGCGCGTTCGCTTTCGAGGAGGCGCTCGCGTTCGGCGGTGGCGGCGTGGCGGTCGGTGATGTCGCGCATGATTTTCGCGAGGCCGGCGCGGCGACCGTTGGCGTCGGTGAGGGCGATCATCTGTCCTGTAACGAAGAAGCGGATACCGCCTTTCTTGAGATGCCAGCGGTCGTCGCTGGCGCGGCCGGTCGTCTTCGCGGTGGCGCGCTCCTTTGCGGGGATGTCGGCTGCGCGGTCTTCGGGGGTGAACAAGATATCAGCGGAACGGCCGACGATTTCGTCGGTGGTGAAACCGAGGAGGCGTTCGGCGCCGGCGTTCCAGTGGGTGACGACGCCGTCGTCGTCGAGAAGGAAGACGGCGTAGTCAGGGAGGCTTTCGACCACGAGCCGGTAGCGGGCTTCGCTTTCGAGGAGGTTGGCCTCGATGTGTTTTTGTCGGGTGACGTCGAGGGCGATGCCTTCGAAATGAGCGGGGCGGGAAGCGCTCGCGGGGAACGCGCGTCCGGAAGCGTGGATCCAGCGGAAGGCGCCGTCGGGCGAGACGGCGCGGAATTCGACATCGTAGTGCGCGCCCTGGGAGATGGCGCGATCGACGGCGTGACGCACGCGCGGCCGGTCTTCGGGGTGCACGCGGGCGTAGAAGGTTTCGATGTCGACCGGGGCGTCGGGCGGAAGGAAGAACTGTTGTTTCAGGCGCTCGCTCCACGTGAGCCGGCCGTTGGGCAGCTCCCAGGAAAAGGTGCCGATCTCGGCGGCTTCGGCGGCGAGGTGGAGTTGTTCGCGCAGCTGGGCGAGTCCCTCGGTGGCGGCGCGAAGTTCGCTGATATCGAGAAGGACGCCCGCGAGCCGGATGGGCTGGCCGGCGGCGTTGCGATCGACGCGCCAGCGGGCGAGCACGCGGCGCGCGGGTTCGACGCGGACGATGCGGTATTCGACCTCGCCCCGCTGTCCTTGGGCGATGGAGGTTTCGACGCGTTCGCGGACGAGCGGTGCGTCGTCGGGATGGATGCGTTCGAGGTAAGTCTCGAACGAAGTCGCGGCGGGTTCGTCGGGCGGGAGGCGGAACCAGTGGGACAGGTTGTCGTCGCCGTAGATGGCGTTGCTCGGAAATTCCCAGATCCAAGTGGCGACGTAGCCGGAGAGAATCGCCGCTTCGAGACGCGTGCGCGCTTCGTGAAGGGCGCGGCGTTGGAGGGCGAGTTCGCGGTGGGTTTGTTCGAGTTCGTCGGTGCGGCGAGCGAGTTCTTCGCGCGTGGCTTCGGCGCGGGAGCGGAGCGAGACGTTGGCGGAAGCGTGGGCGCGTTCGGTTTCCTGGAGTCGGACCCAATCGGTCACGTCCTCAACGCGATGAATGAGATGGGTGATGCGGCCCTGGGCATCGATGACGGGGGTGTTCCAAGCGCGCCAGTGGCGGCGTTCGAAGCCGCCGCCGTTACGAGCGGCGCGAGGGATGTCGTAGCGCAGCGGAGGAATTTCGTGGCGTTTGCGGGTGGCGATCGCGGTTTTGAGCGATTGGCGGAGCGTGTGGACGCTGAGGGCGTCGGGCGTGCTGGGGTTGTCCGGGAAGATTTCGAAAACGGGGCGACCGACAATTTCCTCGCGGGTGGTGCGGGTGGCGCGCAGGTAGGCGTCGTTGACGGCGGCGATCGTGAAGTCGTCGTCGGCGCGCAGGATCAGATACGCGTCGGGAGTGGACTCGAAGATGGCCTGAAACGCTTCCATGGAGAGGCGAGGCTTTCGTTGCCGCTGGGGTGGGCCGGTTCCTTGGCGCGGAGAGCAGCAGCGGGAAGATGTGCGCGGGCGTTTGCGGCTCAGTCAGTTGGGCGACTTCGGACGTGCGCCCTGTTTGGAGGACCGGGAATTTCCGGATGACGAGGTGCCACGAAGTGGCGTTACGGGCGGGCGGAAGTCGGAACTTGCGTGCGAGGGAGACGCGTGGCGAGGCTGCGGGTCATGTTGGTCCACACCGTTTATTTCTGGCTGAAATCTGAACTGACTGACGAACAACGCGCGGCGTTTCGGCGCGGTGTCGAGTCATTGAAAGACATCAAGGCGGCGGAGGCGGTTTATGTTGGCGCGCCGGCGGCGACGACGAAACGGCCGGTGGTGGACGATTCGTATTCGGTCGCGTTGACGGTGATCTGCAGGGACGTGGCGGGGCACGATGCGTATCAAGTGGACCCGATTCACCTGAAGTTTGTGGAGGAGTTTAAGGGGTATTGGACGCGGGTGTTGATTTACGATGCGGAGTGAGGGGGCGTCCCTCGTTGGCGCGAGGGAGATTGCGGTTTACGGGACGGGGCAGCGGTGAGGCTTTGCGGGACGGCGATGCACGAGGCGTTGCGCGGCGAGCGCGCAACCTACGGGACGGGGCAGCGGCGTTGCGCGGCGAGCGCGCAACCTACGGGACGGGACAATGGCGGGAGGGCTAGACAACGGCGGAAGCGAAGGCAGAGTGGCGGGCGATGTTTTGTGACGGAATGCCCCCGCCGTCGGTGAAGTGGTTCGCGTGTGCGCTGATGATTTTTCCCAGTGCGCTCTGCGCGGGCGATGCGGTGGCGGCGTTGCCGGAGAATGTGATGGAGTTTGTCGATCGGCATTGTGCGACGTGTCACGACGAGGAGGAGAAGAAAGGCGGGCTGGATTTGGGGACGCTGCGTTTCGATGTGGAGGAGCGGGACGCGTGGACGAAGTGGGTGAAAGTGTTCGATCGGGTGGAGGCGGGGGAGATGCCGCCGAAGGAGAAGCGGCGGCCGCGGGCGGAGGAGTTGGAGGAATTTCTGGGGGCGTTGGGCGGGAGCTTGTTGAAGGCGGAGCGGGCGGTGGTGGCGCGCGACGGACGGGCGACGCAGCGGCGGTTGAATCGGTATGAGTATGAGAATGTGTTGCGCGATCTGCTCGGCGTGCCGTGGGTGCAGGTGAAGGATCGGCTGCCGCAGGACGGCGAGGCGCATCGCTTCAACAAGATCGGCGATGCGCTGGATGTGTCGCACATTCAGATGGCGCGGTATTTGAGCGTGGCGGATTATGCGATGCGTCAGGCGATGAGTGCGAAACTCGAGGCGCGGGCGGCGGCGGTGGTGCGGTATTATGCGCGCGATGAGCCGAGTTTGACGCGGAATTTCTGGCCGCGGGAAGGCGGGACGTTGTCGGACCGGCTGGCGTTTCCGGTGCTGGATGGAAAGGCGCAGCCGGATGTGCGGGCGGGGCGGGCGGCGTTGAGCGATCCGGCGACGCGGGAGCGCGAAGCGGTGGGGAAAGTGGCGAGCACGTTCAGCGACGCGGGCGGATACAGCTGGGCGAATTTTCGCGCGCCGGTCGGAGGAAAGTATCGGCTGCGGTTTAGCGGGTATACGATTTGGGTGAGCGGCGGCGGGATCGCGCGGTGGTTTTACGATGGGACGGGCGAGGCGAAGGCGCCGGAGTATCACGCGACGCTGTGGCATCGGCCGAATCTGGAAGAAATCTGGCCGGGGCGGCGGCATGAACCGATGGGTGTTTATGCGGCGAGTTCGGGGCAGCGGCGGGCGATCGGGAGTTTCGATTTTCGGCCGGAGGAAGCGGTGTTTGAAATCGAGGCGATGCTGGCGCCGAACGAGACGATTCAGACGGATGCGTCGCGATTTTTTCGGACGCGGGTGAATGGGACGGACGAGCAGTATGTAAATCCGCTGGCGACGAAGGACGGGATGCCGGGCTATGCGGTGCAGTGGATGGAAGTGGAAGGACCGATCGAAGAGGACGGCGCGGGAGCGAGTGCGACGAAGGGGTATGAGCTGTTGTTCGGCGATTTGAAGATGGAGCGGCGGGAGGGTGGGAAAGGCGCGGTGTTGTTGGAGAGAGTGGCGGAGCGGAAACGCGACGCGCGCGGGCCGGGCGGAGGGTTCGGGTTGAATGTGCCGCTGGAGAAGGTCGCGGTGGAGGTGGTGAGCGAACAGCCGGAGGTGGATGCGGAGCGGTTGTTGCGCGGGTTCATGGGGCGCGCGTATCGGCGTCCGGTGGAGGAGGCGGAGGTGCAGCGGATGCTGGCGTTGTTTCGCGAGCAGTTTGACGGCGGGGCCGGATTTGCGCGTGCGTTGCTGGCGAGTTATACGGCGGTGCTGGCGTCGCCGGGGTTCGTGTTTGTGGAGGAGCGGCCGGGTGAGTTGGACGATTATGCGCTGGCGACGCGGCTGGCGTTGTTTTTGTGGAATTCGGAGCCGGATGGGGCGTTGCGGGCGCGGGCGGCGCGTGGGGAGTTGAAGAACGAAGCGGCGTTGAGGGAGGAGACGGAGCGGATGTTGAACGATCCGAAGGCGGCTCGGTTTGTGGAGGCGTTTACGGATTACTGGCTGGATTTGCGGGAGTTCGATGAGACCTCGCCCTCGCCGACGCTGTATAACGATTACGAGCTGGACGATCCGTTGAAGCAGGCGGTGTTGGAGGAGACGCGGCTGTTTGTGGCGGAGCTGTTGAAAGGGGATTGGCCGGCGCAGAACTTGGTGGATTCGGATTTCACGTTTTTGAATGAGCGGCTGGCGGCGCATTACGACGTGCCGGGCGTATCCGGAGTGCGGATGCGGAAAGTGGAACTGCCGGAGGAAAGCGTGCGCGGCGGGCTGATGACGCAGGCGAGTGTGTTGAAGGTGACGGCGAATGGGACGACGACCTCGCCGGTGTTGCGCGGGTTTTGGATCACGGAGCGTATCCTCGGTTATGAGACGCCGCCCCCGCCGCCGGTGCCGGCGGTGGAGCCGGATATTCGCGGGGCGACGACGATCCGTCAGCAGTTGGAGAAGCATCGGGCGGATCCGAGTTGTGCGTCGTGTCACACGCGGATGGATCCGCCGGGATTTGCGTTGGAGAGCTTCGACGTGATGGGCGGATGGAGGGAAAATTATCGCGCGGTGAAGGAAGGGGTGGAGCCGGTGAAAGGCGTGGGGATGAATGGGCAGGCGTATGTGTTTCACGCGGCGCTGCCGGTGGATGCAACGGGCGAGTTGCCGGACGGGCGGAAGTTTGAGGACGTGCGGGAGTTCAAGAAATTGTTGTTGGAGGATGAGCGGACGATTGCGCGCAATCTGGCGAAGCAGTTGACGGTGTATGCGACGGGGGCGCCGGTGCGGTTTTCGGATCGGGAGGAGATCGAGGCGATTTTGGATCGGGCGAAGGAGAAGGAGTATGGGGTGAGGACGATGGTGTGGGAGATTGTGAGGAGTGAGTTATTTCGGAGGAAGTGATGAGGTGGCCGCTCGCACAACGCGCGAACAGGACGAACGGATGAAGAGCACGAGCACGATTACGAGCAGGAGCACGATGAGAATGCGCTGGGTGGAGGTGAATTTATGAAGACGAACTCGGATGGATTTCCTTTTGTGGCGACGCGGGAGGCGATGTCGCGGCGGCGGTTTTTGCAGGGGATGGGGGTGGCGTTGTCGCTGCCGTTTTTGGATTCGATGTTGCCGGGGTTTGCGCGGGCGGCGACGAGCGGGGCGACCAGGTTGACGCCGGATGGGAAGCCGCGGCGGATGTTCGCGATCTGCAATAATCTCGGACTGCTGCCGGATTTGTTTTTTCCGACGGGAAGCGGGAAGGATTATGTGGCGTCGCCGTATTTGAAATTATTGGACGCGCATCGGAAGGATTTCACGGTGTTCAGCGGCGTGTCGCATCCGAATGTGGACGGCGGGCATCCGGCGGACATCAGCTTCCTGACGGCGGCGCCGCATCCGGCGAGCAGCTCGTTTCGGAACACGATATCGCTCGATCAATATATTGCGGAGCGGATCGGGATTTTGACGCGGTTTCCGTCGCTCACGCTCGCGGTGAATACGAACTCGCGGAGTTTGTCGTGGACGGGGAGCGGCGTGGCGATTCCGCCGGAGGAACGGGCGTCGGATGTGTTCAAGCAGTTGTTTTTGCAAGGGACGCCGGAGGAGGTGGAGGCGCAGATCCGGGAATTGGATACCGGGCGGAGTATCCTGGATGCGGTGGCGGATCAGGCGAAGGCGTTGCAGCGAAAAGTGGGTGAGCGGGATCGCGGGCGGCTGGATCAGTATTTCACGAGCGTGCGGGATTTGGAGACGCGGATGCAGGCGTCGAAAGGATGGGAGACGAAGCCGAAGCCGGTGGTGCAGGCGAGCGTGCCGGTGGATCCGGCGAGTCCGGCGCAGTATATGGCGAAGGTGAAAGTGATGTATGATCTGGCGAAGCTGGCGTTCGAGACGGATTCGACGCGGTCGATTACGCTGATGTTGAACAGCGTCGGGACGCCGGTGGTGGAGATTCGCGGTGCGACGATCACGGAGGATTATCACAACCTGTCGCACCATGGAAAAGCGGACGACAAGCTGGCGCAGTTGAAGGTGCTCGACGAGTGGCAGATGAAATTGATGGACGGGTTGCTGGCGGATTTGAAGAGCGTGCGGGAAGGCGAGGACACGCTGCTGGATCGGACGATGGTGTTGTATGGATCGAATCTCGGGGATGCGAATGCGCACTCGACGACGAACATGCCGACGCTCTTTGCGGGCGGCGGATTCCGGCACGGGCAGCATCTGGTGTTCGATCGCGAGCGGAATTATCCGCTGCCGAATCTGTTCGTTTCGATGCTGCAGCGGATGGGGATCGAGGAGGAGCGGTTTGCGTCGGCGACGGGAACGATGCGCGGATTGGAGTGGGCGTGATGCGCGGCGTAGCGATGAAGCGGATACGGAGGTGGATGGCGGTGGGTGGCTCGCTGGCGCTTGCCGCCACGTCGGAAGCGGCGGAGACGGTGGTGGGTTTCGAAGGGGCGGAGGTGGCGAAGCGGGTGGAGGTGTGGGAGGAGAAAGGTGTGTTGTTTAAACTCGAGCGGGCGCCGGTGCAGACGAAGGCGGCGGGGAGGCTGGTGTTTTTCGAGCATCATGGGACGGGGCGGAAAGGAATTCTGTGCGCGATGGCGATGGAACCGATCCCGGTGGAGGTGACGCTTCCGAAGGCGGAGCGGCGGGTGACGCTGGCGATGTGGGCGTCGACGGGATGTCCGGTCGTGGTGGAGGCGATCGATGCGAGTGGAAACGTGGTGGATCGCGAAGAGTTGCGGGAAGCGCCGCGGAGAAAGGCGCCGGAGGAACGGGTGCCGATTTTCGAAGTGACGATGGAAGCCGAGGCGATTGCGAAGGTGAGGTTGAGTGGACCGCGGGCGGGGGAATTTCTGGCGTTGGATGAAGTGAGATTTTGAGCCCGCGTTGGAAAGGCCGCAAAGAAGCTCCGGTGGAAAAAATGCGGGATGTTTTCTTTGCGGGCTAAAGGTTTGGGCGAGAGGGCCGTAACGATGATATGTCATCGTGGAAGTTTACCTCGTTGTGGCTCGCGGGTGCGCGGGCGGCTGAGAGCGCTGGGTTCGAGGTGTTGCGCGCATGAAACGGAGCGGCATCAAGATCCCGGCGGGGATGGGTGCGAAGATTGTGTTGGTGGCGGTGTGTCCGGTCGTGGTGGGGTTGGCGGCGACGGTGACCACCCTGCTCGTGCAGCAGAAGAAACTGGACCGGCACATCGACGAGACGATTCACCAGCAGGCCTTCAACGAGGCGGCGAAGGTTGCGGAGAGCGTGTATTTGCTTTGCGAAGGATTCGAGCGGCGGAACCAGCGGGAGATGGAGAGCGATCTGGTGGCGGTGCGCCGGTTGTTGGAGGCGGCGGGTGGAGTCGAAGTGTTAACGGAGAAAGTGAGCTGGCGGGCGACGGATCCGGCGACGGGTGAAACGTCGACGGTGGTGCTGCCTCAGTGGCGGGTGGGGGAAGAACGGATCGGCGCGGACGCGGAGACGGAAGGACGCGCGGGATGGGTGGACGAAGTGAAGGGGCTGACGGGCGGATTTTGCACGGTGTATCAGCGGATCAACGACGCGGGTGACATGGTGCGGATCGCCACGAATCTTCCCGCGGCGGACGGGCAGCGGGCGGTTGGCACGTTGGTGAAGGCCTCACGCAACGGGGCTGAGAACCCGGCGGTGAAGGCGGTGCTGGCGGGGGAGAGTTTTCGCGGGCGGGTGTGGGAAGGCGGGGCCTGGTTGTATGGGGCGTATGAACCGATTTGGGATGCGGGAAAACGGCGGGTGATTGGAATGATCTCGGCGGGAGCGCCGTTCGATGAGGCGGTTCGCGAAGTGCGCGACGCGGTGGCGAGGATGACGTTGGGGCAGACGGGTTACGTTTACATCCTTGGCGGGAAAGGGGAGCAGCGCGGGCACTATCTGCTTTCGTATCAGGGAAAGCGTGACGGGGAGAATATTTGGGAGGCGCGGGATGCGTCGGGGCGGTTGTTCATCCAGGCGATCGTGAATACGGCGGTGGAAACCCGCGGGGGTAAAGTGGAGTTCGAAACGTATCCCTGGCAGAATGCGGGCGAGCCGGAGCCGCGAATGAAGTTTGTGGCGACGACGCAGTTTGCGCCGTGGAACTGGGTGATCGGCGCGAGCGGGTATGAGGATGAATTTGCGGGGGTGAAGGCGGAGGTGGATGCGGCGCAGCGGCAGATGATGGCGGGTGTCGCGATCGCCGCGGGCGTGGTGGCGGCGCTGGCGGCGGTGGCTGGGTGGTGGTTTGCGCGAAAGATTGCGGGACCGATCGGGCGAGTGATTGCGAACGTGCGCCAGAGTTCGGCGCAGATTCATACGGCGGCGAACCAGACCTCGGGAGCGAGTCAGTCGCTCGCCGCGGGATCGAGCGAGCAGGCGGCGTCGTTGGAGGAGATCAGCGCGTCGCTCGAGGAGATGGCGGGGATGACGAAGCGGAATGCGGAAAACGCGTCGAAAGCGAACGGATTGACGCGAGCCGCGAGGACGGCGGCGGATGGCGGAGTAGGCGACATGCAGGCGATGAGCGGTGCGATGCGGGACATCAAGGCGTCGAGCGACGACATTGCGAAGATCATCAAGACGATCGACGAGATCGCGTTTCAGACGAACATCCTGGCGTTGAATGCGGCGGTGGAGGCGGCGCGCGCGGGCGAGAGTGGAATGGGTTTCGCGGTGGTGGCGGAGGAGGTGCGTTCGCTGGCGCAACGCAGTGCGCAGGCGGCGAGGGAAACGGCGGGGAAGATTGAAGGTGCGATCGAAAAGACGGAGCAAGGCGTGCTCATCAGCGAGAAGGTGGAGCGCAGCCTGGCGGAGATTGTGGAGAAAGTGCGCGAAGTGGACGTGCTGGTGGAGGAGGTGGCGGGGGCGAGCCGGGAGCAGAGCCAGGGCGTGGAGCAGATCAATCACGGTGTGCGCGAGATGGATCGCGTGGTGCAGACGAATGCTGCGGCTGCGGAAGAAAGTGCGAGTGCGGCGGCGGAGTTGAAGGATCAGGCGGCGAGCTTGAACGAGGCGGTGGGAGCGCTGCAGCGGTTGGTGGGTGGACGCGTCGAGGCCGAGGCTGAGGTGTCGCCGCGGGCGAATCCGGAGCGCGCCGCGGAGGAGCGGACGGCGACGATGCAGGGTGGGACGAAGGCGCGGCGGCCTGAGGTGGTGACGGTGGAGGCGGCGTCGAGGCGCTGAAGGAGATCAGGTGATACGTTAGTGTCCTGTCCCGCAGGAAACCTCGATAATTCGGGGCACCTAACAGCGGTTGTCATTCTGAGCGTAGCGAATCCAGGGCGACGATCGGCCGCGGACGCACACGTGGATTCTTCGCTGCGCTCAGAATGACAGCCGTCATTTGGCATTCGAATTCCTAACGTTACTTGCGGGACACGACATTAGAGCGCTTTCAGAAAAACTATAGCCCTGCAGGTGAACCACAGAGACACAGAGGCACGGAGAGATCCCGTGGCCTTCCCTCTGTGTGCTCGGTGCCTTTGTGGTTCAAATCGGGTTTTCCGATTCGGCCAACGGCTATGACATAATTTAATATGCTATAGCCGCTAAAAGGCGCAGGAGGCGCAAAAGTGTCTGGGGGCCGGAACGGAGGGGGATTGTCAGGTTGTAATATAATGTATGACTAACTGGCTTGGTGACGCGCGGGGTTTGTAACATAATGTATTACAGCAGTGTTTGAGAGAGAGCTGTAGCCGTTCGGGGTGGGAGGGGGCGCTTGCTGTGGGCGATTTTGGCGGGCGGGTGGCGAACATCGCCCGCGAGCGGGCTCCTACAAACGGCTAGGAGTTTATCGAAACGGCTAGGGGGTGGGGGAGGGGGATTGGGAGAGGAGGATTTTGTCGACGCGGTGGCGGTCCATGTCGACGACCTCGAAGCGCCAGCCGTTCCAGGTGAAGTATTCGCCCGCGGTGGGGATGTGACCGAGGCGGTCGAGCATGAAGCCGCCGATGGTTTCGAAGTCCTCGTCGTCTTCGCCGGGGAGCGGAGGGAACTCGAAGCGCCGGCGGAATTCGGGGACGGTCATGGTGCCGTCGACGAGCCAGGAGCCGTCCTCGCGCTGGGTGGCGTCGGGGGCGCGCCGGTCGCCGGGTTCGGGGAGGTCGCCGACGATCGCTTCCATGACGTCGATCAGTGTCACCAAACCCTGGATACTGCCGAATTCGTCGGTCACGAGGGCGATGTGGCGGCCGTTCTTTTTGAAGGATTCGAGGATCTGGAGGGCGTTGACGGTGGAAGGGACGAAGAGCGGCTTGGTGAGGTGGTTGCGGATGTTGTTGGGCACTCCGGCGGCGGCGTTGGCCCAGAGGGATTTGACGGAGACCATGCCGATGACGTTATCGCGCGTGTTTTCGTAAACGGGGAAATGGGAGTGGCCGCTGGCGACGATGCGGCGCCAGTTGACCTCGTCGGCATCGTTGACGTTGAGCCAGACGACGTGGGGGCGGCGTGTCATGATTTCGGATACGGGACGTTCGTCCAAGCGCAGGACGCCCTCGACCATGGCGCGTTCGGCGCGGTGGAAGACGCCGGCGGTGGTGCCCTGTTCGATGAGGTGGGAGATTTCCTCCTCGGAAGGCGGCGTGTTCACGTCTTTGCCGAGGCCGAGCAGTTTCAGGATGAAGTTGGTGGAGACGGTGAGGAACCAGACGAAAGGCGCGGCGAGGCGGGAGAGGCCGGTCATGGCCGGCGCGAGGAGCATGGCACGACGCTCGGGGTTGCCGAGGGCGATGCGCTTCGGGACGAGTTCGCCGATGATGAGGGAGAAGTAAGTGATGGCGCCGACGACGATCAGGATGGCGAGGGCGGAGCTGTAGGGGGCGAGCGCCGGGCTTTGGGCGATGACGGCGGCGAGTTTTTCGGAGAGGGTGGCGCCGCCGAAGGCGCCGGCGAGAATGCCCACGAGGGTGATGCCGATCTGGACGGTGGAGAGAAAGCGCGTGGGTTCGACGGCGAGCGCGAGCGCGGCTTTGGCGGAGGCGGAGCCATCGCGCGCGAGGACCTCAAGGCGGGCCCGGCGCGAGGAGACGACGGCGATTTCGGCCATGGCGAAGATGCCGTTGGCAAGAAGAAGGAGGAAGATGATGAGAAGTTCGGTAAAGAGGTTCATGGAAGGTTGAGCGAAGAGAGGCGCGCGAGCGTTTAGCGCACGGAGTGCGGAACGATGCGCAGGTGAAGTGGAGCGGACGCGGGTGAGGCGCCGGGGGCGCTTACAAACGCAAGGCCACGTGTCGTGCGAGCGCGGCGCGGCGATCCTGGATCACGGGAGCCGGCGGCGCGACTCTTCCGGTGATGGAATACAGGGGTTTCGAGTCGGTGGTCGGAGGGGAAAGCCAGAACCGGAAAAGATGGAGGCGGAACGTGCCCTCGGTGCCGCGGTCGGCGTCGGCGGTCGACACCGTTTCGTTCAGTGGTGAGGCGGCGGCGTCGGGTGGTGATTCCTGCAGGATCAGATCCTCGTGTTCGAGGGCGCCGAGCAGCACCGCGAAAGCGGCGAGCAGGGAGAGGACGAACCTGGAAGCGGCGAGAAACAAGCGATCAACGACTGACGATGAACGGAGCGAAGAAGCCGGATTGGGCGGGAGGGAAGCGGCCTTTGATGCGGACGGCGCCGTCGACTTCCTCCTGTTCCTGGACGTCGCCGTATTGGTGGAGCCGGGCGATGACATCGTAGCGGTCGTGCGGAACGAGGAGTTCGGTGGCGCCGAAGGTGTCGGCGATCAGCTCGACGCAGCGGGTTTCGAGGACGTCGAGACCGGCGCGGGTGTAGGCGCTGACGAAAAGGGCGTCGGGCGCGAGCTGGCGCGCGCGGGAGAGCATGGCGGCGTCGGCGACGTCGATTTTGTTGAAAACGGTGACGATGGTTTTGTCGGCGGCGCCGAGCTCTTCGAGGACGCCGAGGGTGGTGGCGTGGTGTTTTTCGAAGTTGGGATTGGTGACGTCGATGACGTGTATCAGGAAGTCGGCGACAATGGTTTCCTCGAGTGTGGCCTTGAACGCTTCGACGAGCCGGTGGGGGAGGCGGCGGATGAAGCCGACGGTGTCGGTGACGAGGAGCTTGTGATTGCCGGCGAGGTGAAGCTGGCGGGTGGTGGGATCGAGGGTGGCGAAGAGTTTGTCTTCGGCGAGCACGCGGGCGCCGGTGAGGGAATTGAGGAGGGAGGATTTGCCGGCGTTGGTGTAGCCGACGATGGCGGCGGTGGGAACGGGGACGCGAAGGCGGCGGCGGCGCTGGACGCCGCGTTGTTGGACGACCTCGACGAGCTCGGCTTTGAGGCGGGCGATGCGATCGCGGACGATGCGGCGATCCTGTTCGAGTTGGGTTTCGCCCTCGCCGCCGAGGGCGCCTTTGCCGCGCTGGCGGGACAAGTGAGTCCAGGCGCGGGTGAGGCGCGGAAGAGAGTATTCCATGCGCGCGAGCGCGACCTGGAGGACGGCTTCGCGGGTGTGGGCGCGGTCGGCGAAGACCTCGAGGATGACCTCTTCGCGATCGATGACGCCGAGGCCGGAGAGTTTTTCCCAATTGCGCTGTTGGGCGGGGGAGAGCTGTTCGTCGAAGACGATGACGTCGGCTTGGGCGGCTTTGGCCTGGTCGGCGAGTTCCTGGGATTTTCCGGTGCCGAGAAGGAGCGCGGGCGTGGGCGTGCGCAGGTTGACGAGCGTGGTGGCGACGACCTCGAGGTTGAGGTTTTCGACGAGCTCTTTCAGTTCCGCGAGAAGTTCGGCGCCCTCGCCGGCGGGCATGTCTTGAGTTTGAACGCCGATGAGGAAGGCGCGTTCGAGATTACGGGGCTTTTCGGTCAGGAAGACGGTTGCCATCAGGTGAGTCGGATAGGAAATGCGGGTTTGGGAGGGGCGTCAATGAGTGCGGGTCGAAGCACTGCACTACGTTGGCAGGAAGCTTGCACGAAGGGGGCGTGAGGTTAAACGTCGGCTCATGAATAGCCGGTCCATCTTGGTGGTCGATGACGAGGCGGAGCTCCGTGACGTGGTCACACGCGTGCTGATGGGCGCGGGTCATCGCGTGACGGCCGCGGTCGACGGGCAGGAGGCGATCGCGCGGATGGGGCGGGAGACGTTCGACCTCGTTCTTACGGATGTGATTATGCCGGAGAAGGACGGGATGCAGGTGATCACCGAGGCGCGGAAAAGACTTCCGCAGGTGGAGATCGTGGCGATGTCCGGCGGCGGACATATTCCGCGCGAGCAGTATCTCCGCATTGCGACCGGGCTGGGCGCGCATGCGGTGTTGGAGAAGCCTTTTACGAGTCGGGAGTTGATCGATACGGTCGCGGCGGTCTTCGAGTGATCAGGCGGCGGACGTGGCGGGTTGACAGGGGTGGGAGCGGAGCACGCGTTGGGGAGGACGACGGACCACGGACCACGGACCACGGACCACGGACGACGGACAACGGACCACGGACTACGGACTACGCGGAGGGCGGCGGGGGTAGGAGACCCCGCCCTACAGCGGAGGACTACGGGGGATGTTAAGCGCGAATGGGGGAGTCGTTGAAGTTAGGATACGAAGGTGAGGCAGACGGGGGACGGGGTGGAGACGTTGGTGTCGGTGCGGGTGAGGCGGCCGGAGGTGGAATCGACGCGGAAGGCGGTGATGTTATCGGAATCCTGATGAGCGGCGAGGAGCCAGCGGCCGTCGGGGGAGAGGGCGAAGTCGCGCGGTTGGGCGCCGCCGCTCGGGACGATCTCGACGATCGAGAGGCGTTCGATGGAAGGATCGAAGGTGAGGACGGCGAGATTATCGGGCCCGCGGTTGGAGGCGTAGAGGAAGCGGCCGTTGGGGTGGACGCGGATGGCGGCGGATTTGTTTTCGCCGCGGAAATCGGGGGCGAGGGTGGAGACGGTGTGGAGAGGATGGAGCGCGCCGGTGTCGGCTTCGTAGCGGAACGCGGTGAG
This sequence comes from Verrucomicrobiota bacterium, assembly GCA_023426435.1. Taxonomy (GTDB): domain Bacteria; phylum Verrucomicrobiota; class Verrucomicrobiia; order Opitutales; family Opitutaceae; genus Opitutus. The sequence goes on from JAFAAS010000159.1 coordinate 15,752, forward strand.
GGTGCCGCCCATTTCGGAAAGCATGAACACGTGACGGCCGTCGGAGGAGAAGGTGAGGTGGCGCGGGCCGGAGCCGGGTTCGACGGTGACGAAGGCGGGCTCGGCGGGGGTGAGGGCGGCGGCGGCGGGATCGAGGCGGTAGGTGAAGATTTTGTCGACGCCGAGATCGCAGACGAGGACGTGGCGGTTGTCGGGAGAAAGGACGACGCAATGCGGATGCGGGGCGGTTTGGCGGTCGGGGTTGATGCTCGCACCGGTGTGTTGGACGCGTTCGGTGGGGACGCCGGGAAGGCCGGTGTCGGCGAGCGGGACGGCGGCGACGTATCCAGAATGGTAATGCGCGACGAGCGCGACGCGGGCGGAAGCGTCGATGGCGACGTGGGAGGGCGGTTTGGCGACGGCGGGTTGGGGTTCGCCGAGCGGGGTGAGCGAGCGGCGGTCGGCGGAGAGGGCGAAGCCGGCGACGAGGGAGGCGGAGTCGCTGACGGCGTAGAGACGCTGGCGGTTGGGAGAGAGCGCGAGGTAGGTGGGGTTGGTGGCTTCGGCGGCGAGCGTGGGCGTGGAAATGGCGCCGGTGTCGGTATCGAGTTGGGCGGAGTAGATGCCGCGGCTGCCGCGGACGGTGTAGGTGCCGATGAAGAAAGGGACGGTGGGCATGAAAGGAACGAGTGGCGGGACGGAGCGGGTTGGCAATGGAAAGGTTCTGGGGGAGGCGGAGGATCGCGAAGGCAGGGATGCTTCGATCGGGGGCTTGCGCGAAGGGAAGAGAGAGGCAATTTCCGCACGGTGTGCGCCAACTGTTGCGGAGTCGGTTCCGCGCGGGTCTGCGAAAGTAAATTACGATGCTCGACACCACTACCATGACCTTGCCCTTTCCTGTGCTTTCTCCGGAGGAAGCTGCGGCGCTCGTGAATCACGGCGACACGATCGGCTTCGGCGGATTTACCGCGGCGGGCGCGTGTAAAGTGATTCCGTTGTCCATTGCCGCGCGCGCGGAGGCGGAGCATGCGGCGGGGCGGCCGTTTCAACTCGGCGTGGTGACGGGCGCCTCGACGGGCAAGTCGCTCGATGGCGCGCTGGCGGCGGCGAATGCGATTGCGTGGCGCACGCCGTATCAGTCGGACCCGATTTTGCGCAAAGCGATCAATGAAGGGCGCACGCAGTTTTTCGATCTGCACCTTTCGGCGGTGCAACCGACGGTGCGCAGCGGGGTGTTGGGCAAGCTGCACTGGGCGATCGTGGAGGCGAGCGATGTGTCGCCGGACGGGACGATCACGCTTTCGACCTCGGTGGGGGCGGCGAATACGTTTTTGCGCATGGCGGATCGCGTGTTGATCGAGTTGAACGCGCATCACCCGGCGGCGTTGACGGGTTTTCTCGATTTGTATGAGCCGGCGG
>JAFAAS010000187.1 GCA_023426435.1 Verrucomicrobiota bacterium
CCCGTAGCGCGGTCAACCTGACCGCGTCTCCTTCCGCATCCCCGGCCACCCTCCAACAAACCAATCTTTGCCTCGCCGCCCCGCCGCCTCCAAAACCCAACCCATGCGCCGCCTCTTCACCTGCCTCCTCGCCGTCGCATCCTTCGCCTTCCTCGCCTCGCGCTCACCCGTCTTCGCCGCGCCTTCCGACTTCGAAGGCATCTGGACCGGCGAAATCACCGCGCCCAACACCCGCGCCGATCTCGGCCTCGCCTTCACCCCGACGCCCGACGGCCTCCTCGTCAGTCTCCATTTCCCCGAGATGTTCCTCCACACCGCGAACTTCGGCGCCGCCGATATCCGCGATGACACCTTCACCCTCGCCCCGCTCCAACTCGTTCTCACCCGCCAGTCCAACGACGAACTCGTCGGCACGTTCGCCCCCGCGCGTCTTCCCGTCCGTCTCCGCCGCGGCGGCACGTTCTCCGAACCGCCCGCGTCCCCCACTCCTCCCGCCGCCCCCGCCCCGCGCTGGCAACGCCAGCTCGGCGCCCCCGTCTGGGCCTCACCCATCGTCCACGATCACACCGTCTATGTCGCTGCCACCGATGGACGCCTCCACGCCCTCCGCGCCGCCGACGGCGAACTGGTCTGGAGTTGGACCGGCCCGCATCCATTTTATGGAGACGCGCTCGTCACGCCCGACGCCCTCTACGTTCTCGACGCACGTTCCCAACTCGTCGCCCTTTCCCGCGCCGACGGCACGCTCCTCTGGCGGCTCGATCTTCACGAGATCGATCCCAACTCCACCGCCACTTCACCTCGCAACCCCACCGCCAATCACCGCACCGCCACACCCGTCCTCGATTCCCGCGGCATCCTCTACATCGGTTCCACCGACCAACATCTCTACGCCATCCACGCCGAATCCGGTCGCATCCTCTGGCGCCACCCCACGCCCGCGCCGATCTACGCGCCCGTCACGCTTCACGGCGATCACCTCGTCGCCGCCTGCTTCGACGGCACCCTTTTTTCCCTCCACCGCCGCAACCGCCGCGAACGCTTCCGCACCACCCTCGGAGGCCCTCTCGTCTCCGCGCCCGTGATCGTCGGAGACCGCCTCATCGTCGGTTCCCGCGACACCTTCCTTCACGGTCTCGACGCCGCCACCGGCTCCGCCCGCTGGCGCAACACCCACTGGTTCTCCTGGGTCGAATCCACCCCGCGCGTCGCCGAAGGCATCCTCTACATCGGCAGCTCCGATTTCCGCCGCGTGTCCGCGCTCGATCCGCGCGACGGCCGCCAACTCTGGTCGACCGATGTCCTCGGCCTTTCCTGGGGCTCACCCGTCGTCACCTCCGACACCGTGTTCGCCGGCACCGCCGGCCAGGACCTCTCCAACGCCGTGATCGCCCATCGCGGCGGCATCGTCGCACTCGACCGCCAAACCGGCGCAATCCGCTGGCGCCACGAAACCGCCACCCCCGCCCGAGCACCGTTCAACGGCATCGCCGGCTCACTCGCCCTCGCCGACGACCTCGTCATCGCCGCCGACGTCCACGGCACCGTCCTCGCCCTCCCACAACTCACGCGTTCACCCTGACTCGTCTGTTCCTCCTCGAAGGCGTCGTTCTCGCGCGACATCCCGCGTCGTCAACCCCGGCCACCACCACCGGAAAATGTGAACCGCTAAACATTTCGGCGGTCATTTGCGCTCCGTGACCGCCGCTCCGGCGGTGTCCCTTGACTGCCCCGCGGCTCGCATCTTCTCCGAAATGAAATCCTCCCTCCTCCGCGCCTTCGCCTTCCTCTCGCTGCCAGCCGGCCTCTTCGCACAGGATACCACCTCCGTCGCTCCCGCCCCGACACCCGCCAACATCAAACTCGGCGTCGGCTACGACTACAGCCGCGGCAGCTACGGCCTCTCCCAGGACACCGAGGTCACCTTCGTCCCGCTCCACCTCAACTACGACCAAGGCCGCTGGGCCTTCAAAGCCAGCATCCCCTACATCACCATCAAGGGTCCCGCCACCGTCGTCGCCGGCGGCGGCACCGGCAGCGGCGGCGGCGCTCCCACGCGCCCGACCACGTCCTCCGAATCCGGCCTCGGCGACATCACATTCTCCGGCACCTATCACCTCCGCCCCGTTCCCGGCGAACTCAACCTCGACCTCACCGGCCGCGTGAAACTCGGCACCGCCGACGAAGACAAGGGCCTCGGCACCGGCGAAACCGACTACTACCTCCAGCTCGATTTGTATCAGAATTTTGGAGTCATCACGCCGTTCGCCAACGTCGGCTACCGCTTCCTCGGCTCCAACGCCTCCTTCCAACTCGAAGACGGCTTCTACGCCACCGCCGGCGCCGCGTTCCGCCTCTCCGACACCACCATCGTCGGCGCCGCTTACGATTGGCGCTATCGCATCATCGACGGCGCCAAGAACGGCACCGACGCCCTCGGCTTCATCTCCTACACGCCGAACGAGACGTGGAACATCCTCGGCTACATCCTCATCGGCTTCAACGACGCCAGCCCCGACCTCGGCCTCGGCACCCTCCTCAGCCACAAGTTCTAGACCAAACGATGGAGGCGCGGTGCCCTCACCGCGCATTCCCCTCCCATGTAGGAGCCTGCTAGCAGGCGATTCTCACACCTGCTCGCACGCGATGTCACACCCGCCCATCGCGACCACCCCCGCCCCTCACTCCACCAGCGCCTGATACATCAGCACCTTCCACCGCTGGTTCAGATTGATCCCGCCCGTCGGCATCAGCTGCGTCATGAACAACGCCACGATCTTCTCCTTCGGATCCACGAGATACTGCGGATAATACGCGCTCCCCCAGCCATACGCGCCTTCGCCGACGAGCTCCCCGAAATGACCGGGATCCTCGTTCACCCAGAACCCCAGTCCGTGCGCCGACGTATCCCGGCGATACTTGTCGCCGGTATGATTCGCATGCATCAGCTCGACCGTCTTCGGGCTCAACAACCGCACGCCGTCCAGCTCCCCGCCGTTCACGAGCATCTGCAAAAACCGCCCGTAATCCTCCGCAGTCGAAAGCAACCCCGCGCCACCCGAAAAACACTTCCGCGGCCCATTCACATAGTGACTGTTCTCCGCATTTTCCTTCAGCACCAACGCTCCATTCTCCCACCCGTAAACATTCGCCAGGCGCCCCGCTTTTTCCGGCGGCAAAAAGAAATGCGTGTCCTTCATCCCGAGCGGCCGGCAAATCCGCTCCTCGATGAACTTGTCCAGCGGCATTCCCGACACCACCTCCACCAGCCGCCCGAGCACGTCCGTGCCAAAACCATACTGCCACGCCTCGCCCGGATGACCGTGCAACGGCAGCGCCCCGAGCCGATCGATCGCCTCCCCGATCGTCTCGTCCTTGCCCGCGAAATACCACCCCGTCACCCCCGCCGCCTTATACGCTTCGTGCGCCAGATCGCCCGACCCGCCATACGTCAGCCCCGCGGTATGCGTCATCAAATCGCGAATCCAAATCGGCCGCTTCGCCTTCACCAAAATATACTTCGTTCCATCCGGTGACCCTTCCGGCGCCGGCACCGCCACCATCGAATTCGCAAACGCCGGCAGGTAGTTCGACAACGGCTCGCGCAGCATGAACTTCCCTTCCTCATAAAGCATCATCGCCGCGACGGTCGTCACGGCCTTGCTCATCGACGCGATCCGAAAAATCGCATCCTTCGCCATCGGTTTCCCCGCCTCGAGATCCTGCTGCCCATACGTCTGCAGCTTCACCGTCTCGCCGTCTCGCCGGATCAACACCACCGCCCCGGCAATTTTTCCCGCCTCGACGTGCTCTTCGATCACGCGGTCAAGCCGCCCCAATCGCTGCTCGTCGAACTTCAACTTCGAAGGCGTCTCCGCGCTCACGCCCATCGCCGCCACGCACCACACCACACTCGCCACCAACACTCGCCAACCGGGGTTCATCATCATGCGCCCCACGCAACACACCCCGCTCTTCCGCGCAACGAAATCGTTCGCCCGCCGCGATTTCAACGCCCGCGAGCCGCCATCCCGTCACTCGAACTTCACCCGCCGCCACCACGCATGCCCCCACGCATTTCTTTGCACATCCGTCGAAACCCACACGAGCGCGATCCAGCCGCCGTCTTCCGGCAACGCCACATCGAATCGCTGCAGCGCCCGATCCTCCTCCCGCACCCGCGGCCGCAGCTCCTTCTCGAACAACACTTCCAATCTTCCCGACTTCACCCACACCACCCGCGCAACCGCTCCCGGCAAACTGTCCGCCTGCGTCCACGCATGCTCCCGCAAGCCAAACTCCCCGCTCACCCGCTGCGCCGGCTTCTCCACCCGCAACCACACTTCCCCCGGCACGTGCGCAAACAACTCCCACTCCCGATTCCGCGTATCCGCAAACGCATCGACCCCAAACGCCGCCACTCCCTTCTGCGTCCGACCGGCCTCCTCCATCAACGCCTCAACCCAGTTCCCCCTCGGCTCCAACTTCTTCAACTCCACATCCAACGGTCCCGGCACGTCCGCCTCATCCTCTTCCGCCCCGCGCGTCCACAGCTTCCTCCATCCTGCCCGCACCTTCTCATCGCCGACCTCCACCTCCAGCGCCAACGCCCGCCCACCGCCTTCGACTTCGAAGCTCCCGACCCGCGAACTCACCTCGTTCGAAAGCTCCGCCCGCCACTCCACCAGCACCTTCCGATCTCCTTCGTTCGCCACCACGCGAAACGTCACCGACACCGGATCATCCACCGGCTCCGTCAACTCCGCCACCATCTCCCCGCGCAACGACGCCACCGGGAAATCCAGCGTCACCCGACTTCCGCCCGGCTGCGCCAGATACGAACCATCCTTTCTCACCCGCAACGCCATCGCGATCGCCGCCGCGTCCAACCGCCGCGAATACACATTCGACTCCGTCCATGCCGCGAATTCCACCGGACGCGCCAGCGGCCGCTCCATCGCCGGCTGGATTTCGTAAACCATCAAATTCGGCCCCACCCGACGCGGCCCGGACCACGCCCGCTGCAACATCTCCGCCGCACCGAAATGCCAGTGGTTCCACGCTTCAAACGTCACCACCGTTTCGATACCGCCGCCATGCGCCAGCCGCGCATTCAGGATCCACGCATTGTCGTCCGAATACGTCGTGCCGTCATGCAACCACAGCGGCAATCCGCGGTGACGCGCCTCAGGCACCGCGCGCACCATCCACTCCGTCCCCAGCGCGAAAAACACCCCGCGCTCGCTCCGCTGCCGCACATACTCGTCAAACCCATGCAGCGAATCGCGCATCGTCGATTCGATCCACGTCCCGCGCAGATACGAATACCTCGCCGGTAATTCATCGGCACTGACCAAACTCTCGCGCACCGACCCGTCCCGCCCCCACAACACCCGCGCTCCCGTCCACGCCGACCACCACGCAGGCACCGCCAGCGTCACCGCGCCCACCACCAGAATCGATCTGCCTTCCCGCCCACGCGCAAACGCGAGCACCAACCCCGTCGCCAGCACCAGCCACGCCGCGCCCGACATCTGCGCGATCTCGAAATTCGTCGCCAGCAACACCACACCGCACACCACCGCTCCCAGCACCGCCACCACGAGAAACACCCGCTCCTTCCCCGATTCCTTCCCTCCACGCCCCGCGCACCAAAGCCGCCACCCCACCGCCGCCACCAACACCACACCCCACCCACCCACAAACGAGAACTTCGCCCCCGCATAATAGTCGTGCGGCGTCCGCCAGTAAAACTCCGGACTCAGCGCGCGCAGCAGCAATTCCCTCCGCGACGCCGCCAACTCCAATACATTCGCCTTCCACGTGGCGAAGCTCGCCCCCGTGTAAGCCATCTCCGTCAACACCGGCGCCACCACGCCAAGTCCGACCACCCCCGCCAACATCCACAGCCCCGCATTCCGCGCCACCGCCCCCCGCCCCACCGCCCGCGCGACGAACAACATCACAAACGCCAGACTCGCCACGTGGTAGGTCACCTTTGTCATCCCGCCCAGCCACAACGCCGCAAACATCGCCACCGCCAACCATCCCCGCCGCACCCCCGCTTCACCCCATCGCGCCGCACACCAGCCCGCCACAGCCAGCCACGTCACCCCAAGCGCATTGTGCCAGAGAATCGCGTGCTGCCCAAACGACGCCAGCACCACCGTCGCCGCCACCATCCCCGCCACCAACGCGCCCAAGCGACGCATCAACACCCACGCCAACCCCGCGAATGCCGCCACCATCGCCGCCGCATTCGCATACGTAAGGCTCAGATACCGCGCGCCCCAAATCTTCTCCGCCGCGTGCGACAGCAGAAAATGCAAGGTCTGAATCGGCGTCAGAAAATCCACATACGGCCGCTCACCCGCATCCATCCGCCCGACCGCCGCCATGACCAATCCGTAATCATAAAAATCCCCCAGCAGCGCGTGATTCCGCCACCACGGCAGCAGCAACCCACCCGCCAGCAACACCGCCACGCCAGTCATCAACCCGGCTCTCTTCCAACGACTCGATGATTCACGCGACATCTGCGTTACCTCAGAACGGAATCACCATCAATTTGCGAGCCCGGTCGTGATACTCCCCCGGGTGAAATCGAGATAGCGCCTCAGGACCTCATGGGGCTTCCGTCCGATTCTCCGCCCCGGCCAATCTGCCTGCCGCCCTCACCTCACGCCCGCGCGCACGCGACCCCCGCCTATCCCATTGCCATTCTTAAAGCTGTGGAAAGCCATCCCGCCGCCAACAGCCCGCGGCTCACTCCATCCCCGACCGCCCTGACTCCTGCCTCAAAACTGACGGCGAACGCGACGCACTTCCTTGGTCTATCGGCTCCAAACCCGCATCCACGTGAAACGCCTTTCCTCCCGCCACCTCGCGCTCCTCGCCACCACTTCGATCGTCGCTCCAGCCGTCATTCCCTCTCTGCACGCTCAACACGCGGGCCATGGCGCCAACGCCGCCGCCAACGCCGGCAAAGCCGCGCAACAATCTGCCAAAGCCGCCGCGCAGGCCGCCCGAGCGGCCGCCCACGCCGCAAAACAAGCGGCCCGCAACGGCGCCCAATCCGCGAAAGCCGCTGCCGCCGGCGCCCGCGACGCCGCCAAAAACGCTGCCGACGCCGCCAAGAACGCAGCCGCCGGCGCCGCCAACAATGCCGCCGGCGCCGCCAACAATGCCGCCAACGCCGCCCAAGCCGCCGGTGAAGCCGCCGGTGAAGCCGCCACCGCCGTCACCAATGCCGCCGCCAACGCGGCCAACAATGCCGCCGAAGCAGCGGGCAACGCAGCTGCCAACGCCGCGAGCGCAGCCAACAATGCTGCCAACGCCGCAGGCAACGCGGCCAGCGCCGCCAACAACGCCGCAGCTAACGCAACTCAAGCCGCCGGCAATGCAGCCAACGCTGCGGCCAACGCCGGAGGCGCTGCCGCCAGCGCCGCAAACGCCGCCGCCGAAGCAGCCGGCAACGCCGCCGCCAACGCTTCCAACGCCGCCAATAATGCCGCCGCGGTCGCGGCCAATGTCGGCGATGTCGCCGCTAATGTCGCCGGCAACGCCGCCAACGCCGCCGCGAATGCCTCTCAAGCCGCAGGCAATGCAGCTAACGCCGCTGCAAGCGTAGGCGAAGCCGCCGCCAACGCTGCCAACAACGCCGCCAACGCCGCACAAGCCGCCGCTGGAAACGCGGCCAACGCCGCGGGCAATGCATCCCAAGCCGCGCAGAACGCCGCCGGCAACGCTGCGGCTGCTGCCGGAAACGTCGCCGAAGCCGCTTCCCAAGCCGCCGCCAATGCGGCGAGCGCAGCCGGCAACGCCGCGAACAACGCAGCGAATAATGCCGCCGCGGTCGCGGCCAATGTCGGCGATGTCGCTGCTAATGTCGCCGGCAACGCAGCCAACGCCGCCGCGAATGCCTCCCAAGCCGCAGGCAATGCAGCTAACGCCGCTGCAAGCGTAGGCGAAGCCGCTGCCAACGCTGCCAACAACGCCGCCCAAGCAGCCGGCAACGCCGCCAACGCCGCTCAAGCCGCCGCCGGGAACGCGGCCAATGCTGCAGGCAATGCATCCCAAGCTGCGGGCAACGCTGCCAACGCGGCCCAAAATGCCGCGGGGAATGCCGCCGCAGCCGCCGGCAACGCCGCCGAAGCGGCTTCTCAAGCAGCCGCTAACGCCGCGAGTGCAGCCGGCAACGCTGCGGCCAACGCTTCCCAAGCCGCCGGCAACGCAGCCGCCAATGCTTCCGCAGCTGCCAATAACGCCGCGTCCGTGGCGGCTAATGTCGGCGATGTCGCCGCCAACGTCGCAGGAAATGCCGCCAACGCGGCCGCCAACGCCGCCCAAGCAGCAGGGAACGCTGCGGCCAATGCCGCCACAAGCGTCGGCGAAGCCGCGGCCAACGCCGCGAACAACGCGTCTCAAGCGGCCGCCAATGCGGCCAACGCCGCTCAAGCCGCCGCCGGCGGCGCTGCGAATGCCGCGAACCAGGCTGCCAATGCGGCGCAAAACGCTGCAGGCAATGCGGCAGCCGCGGCGGGGAACGTGGCGCAAGCGGCGGGGAATGCAGCCAACAACGCTGCTCAAGCCGCGGGCAATGCGTCCCAAGCAGCAGCCAACGCCTCTGCCGCCGCTAACAACGCCGCGGCCGTTGCGGCGAATGTCGGCGACGTCGCTGCCAGCGTTGCCGGAAACGCGGCCAGCGCCGCCGCGAACGCCGCGCAAGCAGCCGGCAACGCAGCCGGTGCGGCGAACAACGCATCGCAAGCCGCCGGAAACGCGGCCAATGCCGCCCAAGCTGCCGCGGGCAACGCCGCCAACGCAGCGCAGAACGCCGCGGGCAACGCAGCCTCTGCCGCCGGCAATGCCGCCAGCGCCGCCAACAACGCTTCTCAGGCTGCAGCGAATGCCGCCAACGCCGCAGGGAACGCGGCGGCCAACGCTTCCGCCGCCGCGAACAACGCTGCCTCCGTCGCCGCGAACGTAGGTGATGTCGCCGCCAATGTCGCCGCGAACGCTGCAAACGCCGCAGCCAATGCTTCCCAAGCCGCGGGCAATGCCGCGCAAGCGGCCCAAGCCGTCGCGGGCAACGCGGCCAACGCCGCCAACAACGCAGCCTCCGTCGCCGGCAATGCCGCTTCGGTTGCACAAAACGTCGCAGGAGCAGCCGCAAACGCAGCCGGCAACGCCGCGGCGAACGCCGCCCAGGCCGCGAACAATGCTGCTGCCAACGCCGCCAGTGCCGCGGGCAACGCCGCCGCCAACGCTTCCGCCGCTGCCAACAACGCTGCCTCCGTTGCCGCCAATGTAGGTGACATCGCCGCCAATGTCGCCGCGAACGCCGCAAACGCCGCAGCCAATGCTTCCCAAGCCGCGGGCAATGCCGCGCAAGCTGCCCAAGCCGTCGCGGGCAACGCGGCCAACGCCGCCAACAACGCAGCCTCCGTCGCCGGCAATGCCGCCTCGGTTGCACAAAACGTCGCAGGAGCAGCCGCAAACGCAGCCGGCAACGCCGCGGCGAACGCCGCCCAGGCCGCGAACAATGCTGCTGCCAACGCCGCCAGTGCTGCAGGCAACGCCGCCGCCAACGCTTCCGCCGCCGCGAATAACGCTGCCTCCGTTGCCGCGAACGTAGGCGATGTCGCCGCGAACGCCGCAAACGCCGCGAACAATGCTTCTCAAGCGGCAGCGAATGCGTCCCAAGCTGCCGGCAACGCAGCCCAAGCCGCCCAGACGGTTGCCGGTAACGCTGCCAGCGCCGCCAACAACGCCTCACAGGCCGCAGCTCACGCGGCAGGCGCGGCCGGAAATGCGGCCGCGAACGCCGCCGGATCCGCCGCTCAAGCCGCTCAGAACGCCTCCCAAGCTGCCAAGGGGGCCGCCAATGCAGCTACCGTCGCCCAAAATGTCGCCTCCGCCGCGGGCAACGCCGCCGCCAACGTCGCAGGCAATGCCGCCGCCAACGCGCAGAACGCCGCCCAGTCCGCGGCCAACGTCGCTGGCAACGCCGCTTCCGCCGCGGGGAACGCAGCGCAAGCCGCCAACGTGGCCAGCGTCGCCGGAAACGCCGCCGGCGCCGCGCAAGCCGCCGTCAATGCCGCCGACGCTGCAGGCAACGCGGCCAACGCTGCATCGGCCGCCTCCCAGATTGCCGGCAATGCCGCTCAAGCCGCGGGCAAAGCCGTCCAATCCGCCGCCAACGCCGCCCAAAACATCGCCGCAAACGCCAGCGAAGCCGCTGCGAGCGCTGCAGGTAACGCTGCTCAAATCGCGAAGACCGCCGGAAACGCCGCCGAAGCCGCGAGCGGCGCCGCCAAAGCCGCTGCGACCGCTGCCGGCAATGCCGCGAACGCCGCATCGAAAGCCGCCAACAACGCTTCTCAGGTCGCCGGCAATGTTGCCAATGCTGCTTCCGTCGCGGCCGGCAAGGCGGTCGAGGCGGCCGGCAACGCCGCCAATGCCGCCTCCGCCGCCGCTCAATCCGCCAACGAAGCCGCCCAAGCCGCCGCAAACGCGGCCGGAAGCGTCGCGGCCAACGCCGCCGCATCCGCCGGCAACGCCGCCCAATCCGTCTCCGCTGCCGCCAAGGCAGGCGACGTTGCCGCCAGCGTAGCCGACGCCGCGAAGGCCGCCGCCAATGCCGCGCAAGCCGCCGAGGGCGCAGCCAAAGCAGCCGCCGCCGCAGCCGATTCCGCCGCCACGGTTGCGGGCAACGCCGCTCAATCCGCTGGAAAGGTGAGCGACGCCGCGGCAAGCGTCGCCAACAACGCCGCCTCCGCCGCCAGCGCCGCCGCGAAATCTGCGTCCGTCGCCGCCAAGTCCGCCGCCAACGCCACTCAGGCTGCCAGCGGCGCCGGCGCTGCAGTCACGGCCGTCAGCGGACAAGCCGAGGCCGTCGCCTCCGCCGCCGGCGATGCCGCCGCCAACGCCGCTCAAGCCGCGAGCGCCGCCGCCGATTCGGCCGCTCAAGCCGCCAACGCCGCCGCCGAAACCGCCAAGGTCGTCGCCAGCGTTGCAGGCGACGCCGTCAAGTCCGCCTCCGCCGGCAGCACGACCGCAAGCAAGGTGGCCGATACCGTCGCCACCACGCTCGCCGCATCGGTCGACACCGCCGCAAAATCCGCTTCGCAATCTTCCCAAAGCGCCGCGTCTGCCGCCAACTCCGCCGCACAAACCGTCGCCCAAACCACGTCCGCAACCGCCGCCAACGCCGCACCCGCCACCAGCGTCAACGCCGCCACGACCTCCGCTCAAAGTGCCGGCGAAGCGTCGAAGTCCGCCTCCAAATCCGCGGCGTCTGCTGCTTCCAACGTCGCAGCATCGCTCACCGCGCCAAAACCGGTCGCAGCACCTGCACCGGTCCCTGCTCCCGCGCCGATCCCCGCCGCGCCAGCCGCCACTCCCGTCGTGTCAACTCCGCCGCCGAGCACGCCCGCGCCAACCCCGGCCCCGTCAATCGCGCCCGCCGCGCCCACCCCGGTTGCAGTCACCGCCCCCGCTCCCGCCCCTGCCGCCACGCCATCACCCGCTCCCGCTCCGAGTCCGACCCCCGCTGCGACACCCACGACTCCCGCGCCGCGCACCGAAGTCGCCGTGGCCAAACCCATGGCCGCGCCAACACCCGCCGCCGCGCCGGTTGCAGCGCCCGCTCCTTCCACTCCCGAACCGTCGCCTGCGAGCGTCCCCATGTCCCCCGATCTGCTCGCCAGCACCCCCAGTCCAGCCACGCCCAGCACCGAAATCCCAGCCGCTCCCGATCTCTCCTCCACTTCGTCGGCCAGCGCGCCGACCAGTCGCGCATTGATGACCGACTCCGCTCCAACCGCCACACCCGAAGTCGCCGCGGCCATCATGCTTCCGCCGGTTCGCGAAATTCGCGAGGTCGACGCCGCGCGTCTCAAGGCCGTGCTCTTCCAACTGCGGGTCGGCCTCGACGCCACCAGCCGTTCACTCGTCTCCGCCCAGCGCGTCGTGCGCCACGAGGTCCAACGCGACGAACGTCCCCAGTTCGACGCCGCCTTCGTCCAGGTTCGCATGCGCGAGGTTGCTCTGCGCAACAGCATCGCCGCCGCCAGCGAAGCCTCCCCCGAGAAAGCTTCGGAAGCTCAGGCCAAGGTCGCCGCCGACTACGAGGCCTACGCTCGCGCCCTGACGGTCGCCCATTCGTTGTTGCAGTCTTCGCGCGGCGCACTCGCCACCGCGAGCACGCCCGCCGCCGGCTTCGGCAACGAATCCCTCCGCCGCCCCGCCGAATAAACCGTCCGATCGCCTTCCGTTGGAGGCGCGGTGCCCCCACCGCGCTTTCTCCCGCGCGGATTGCACCCGACGCCAACCCGCGCTCTTTTCGCGCGATGAAAAAATCGCCCTGGCTGCCGCTCGGCTTGTTCCTGCTGCTCGCGTTTCTCGCCGCCGGCATCGGCGGGCTCGCGACCAACTCGAGCGTCGAAACGTGGTATCCCACGCTCGCCAAACCGTCCTGGAATCCTCCGCGTTGGGTGTTTGGCCCGGTTTGGACGCTTCTCTACATCGCGATGGCCGTCGCCGCGTGGCGCGTCTGGCGCCTCGGCTCGGCCACGGGCGCGCGCACCACGTTCCGCCTCTACGGCGCCCAACTCGCGCTCAACGCCCTTTGGTCGATCTTCTTCTTCGGCCTCCGCTCCCCACTGCTCGCCCTCATCGACATCGCCGTGCTCTGGCTCGTCCTGATCCGCATTCTCGCCCGCTTCCGCGAAGCCGATCGCATCGCCACCTGGCTCTGGATCCCTTACGTGCTGTGGGTCAGCTTCGCCTTCCTGCTCAACGCCGCAATCTGGGAACTCAACCGCTGACGCGAGCTTTCAACGGGATGACCGCGCGCCCGGTCTCGGCATTTGCTGAGCCACTCGGCATCCGCGAACCTTTCCCTGTGTTACCCCGCCCCGCGCTGTTGATCCGTGTTCTTGGTTTTTCGGCCGCTACTCTGTCCTCCCTCCTCGCCGAAGAAAAACCTGCGACCGCCGCCCTCGAAGCCGTCGTCCTCCCCACCGTTCAATACGCGCACGAAGACATCTGGAACCATACCCCTTCGGGAGCTCCGCTCGCCCTCGCAGCCACCGACCGAATCGCACCGGAACAGCGGCTCGATCTCCTCGTCATCGCCCGCCGCTACCAGCGCGACCCTGAAGGTCGCGCCCGCCTCACCTACCGATTCACCCTGCACTCCCCCAACGGAGAAACAACGCAATCCGCCCCCGAGCTCCTCTTGGGCGATCAAATTCCCGCTGCGGAGGGAGCCCTGATTTTTCCGCGCGAAATCGTTTCGTTCCACACCAGCCTCTCGGACCCCGACGGCGAATACCAACTGGTCTTCGAGATCCGGGACCACATCAGCGGCCGCACCCTCGAGCAACGGATCACCCTCTGCGTCGACGATTCGAACGCTCCTCTTCCGCTCCCCCGCGACTTCAACCCGTCCGAATTTCTCTCGCGCTACTACACCGCTCCTCAACCGCGGTTCGCCCTGGCCGCCGTCACCGCGTTCAGCCGTCCTCCCGCGCGTATCCACAAAGCCGATTCAGTCGGCACGATTCTCGGATTTTACGAGCAGATCCTCGCCGACAATCCTTGGCTGATCCCTCAATTCACCGCCCGCTTGATTGAAACATCCGACGCCCGCGAGCGTCGGCTGCTCACCCTGATTCTCGCGTTCGCTCACCCCGACGACCGCTCTTTGGGCGAGCTGTCCGTCTTCCAGCGTCAAGCGCTCGCTGTCGCACGGCGCGAGCCGTTGCCAACTCCCAGCTCCCAACCTCGCACCGGCGGACAACTTGATGTCTTGTGGGGACGCTTCTTCGCGAGCGGACGCTTCGCTCCGATCCTGGATTTGGTCTCCATCGCAGAGTCCTACGCTTCCTCCGCCACGAACGTCGCCCACCTGAAACAAAGCGGAAAACAACCCGACAATGCCCTCGCTCTCGAAGCCACCCTTCACGAGATGGCAGCGTGGTCTCTCGGCAGCAACGCCCACCAACCTTTAGTCCGCGCCTACCTGTCCTACCTCCAAGCTTCCGATCGCTCTTCTGCCACAGCCAAAGCCGTTGCGCAAAAAGCGCTCAATTGGAAACCCGCGAAATAAGCCCGACTCGCCCCAACATTCCCCACCACTCCATGAAATCCTACCGGCACGAACTCTGGTTCGAACTCCCCCGCCGCCGCGGCCTCGTCAACATCACCCCGCAGGTCGAAGCCTGTCTGCGCGAAAGCGGCATTCGCGAGGGTCTCTGCCTCGTCAACGCCATGCACATCACCGCAAGCGTCTTCATCAACGACGACGAGCACGGCCTCCACGCCGATTACGAACGCTGGCTCGAAAAACTCGCGCCCGAGCAGCCCCACTCCGCCTACGACCACAACCGCACCGGCGAAGACAACGCCGACGCCCACCTCAAGCGCACTCTCATGGGCCGCGAGGTCGTCGTCGCCGTGACCGCCGGCAAACTCGACTTCGGTCCATGGGAGCAAATTTTCTATTTCGAATTCGACGGCCTCCGCCGCAAACGCGCCCTCGTCAAAATCATCGGCGAATGAACCGGCACGTTCCTCCCGACACCCTCGCCGCCGCTCGCACGATCTTCGCCTTCCTCTCGGCCGCCGACCCGCTGCCGGTGCAGCCATGCGATGCCGTGATCGGTTTCGGCACGTTCGATCTCACCCTCGCCGCCTTCTGCGGCGAACTCCACACCCGCGGCCTCGTCCGGCGCATCATCCTCACCGGCGGAATCGGAGCCGGCACCGCCGATCTCGGCCGCCCGGAAGCCGACGCCTGGCGCAACGAAATCCTCCGCACGCATCCGACCATCGATCCGAGCGCCATCATCGCCGAAAACCGCTCCACCAACACGTCCGAGAACATTGAATTCACCGCCGACCTGCTCGCCCGCGAGTTCCCCGACTTCGCTTTCGGCCGCGGCCTGCAAACCGCGTTGATCGTCGCCTCCCCGTCGCGAATGCGTCGCGTCGCCCTCACCCTTCAAAAACGCCAGCCCGCTCTCCGCTTCCACCGCGCGCTCCCCTCCGCCGATTTCGACCGCGAATACGCGCTGCACGAGAGCAAGGGCATTCCCTATCTCACCCATCTCGCCGGCGAAATCGATCGTATCCGCGATTATCCTACACGCGGATGGATCGCCGCCGAACCGCTGCCGCCCGAAGTGCAGGCCGCTCGCGAAAAATTGAACTGACGCCTCCTTACTCCGTCGCGCCCGTTTTCCGCCGCGACTTCTCCGCCCCCAAGGTCAGCGCTCCATACGCGAGCATCGCCGCGATCGCACTGGCGATGACGAACCAATCGCCGTGCTCGACATAGAAGCTGTTGCGCCCCGCCCAGCGCCCGTCGCGCGTCACGTCGACCGTCTGCGTTCCGCGAAAATAGATGCTGCCCGCATCGTTCAACACCGTCGCGCGCACCGTGCCGAACTCGTCGATCCATCCGCTCCACCCGCCATTGCCGCAACGCAGCACCGGCCGGCGCGTTTCCACCGCGCGCAACACCGCATGCGCCGCATGCTGATGCGCCGCGCCGCCTTCGCCATACCAGGCATTGTTCGTCAACACCGCCAGCACATCGCTGCCCGCCAGCGTGCTGTAACGCGCCAGCGTCGGAAAAATGTCTTCGTAGCAAATCAGCGGTCCCACCGTGATCGGTCCGTTCGGTGACGACAGAATGAGCGGCGAGGAATCTTCACCGGGAGAAAAGTCGTCGTCTCCCACCGGCACGATTTTCGACAGCCACCCGAGCAGCGGCCGCAGCGGCACGTATTCGCCAAACGGCACCAGATGCCGCTTCGCATAATAATCCGTCTGCACGCCCGCCACCGGATCGACCACAAACGCGGCATTCAACCAGAGCTCGTTCGGCTGATCGTCGTTCTCCACTGCGATCGAGCCGATCAGCAGCGGCACCCTCGCGCGCCGAGCAAGCGTCTCCACGAAGGCCTGCATGTTCGTGTCGCCCTGCACCGCCCACGGCGTGCTCGCCTCCGGCCACAGGATCAAATCGGGTCCTGTCGCCGCCGCCGCCATCGTCGTCGATTGCAGCGTATCCAGAATCGAACGACCCGCCGCCGGATCCCACTTCAACGTTTGCGGAATGTAGGGCTGCACAAACGCCACCCGCGCCAGCGGCACCGCATAACGCCCGCGCTGAAACGTCTCCTGAACATGGATGCTCACGCACGCCATCAACATGAACAGCGCGAGCAGAAACTCCGGCCTCCGAAAATTCCACCCGCCCTGCCCCGAAAACAAACTGTGCGTCATCGCCGAGAACCCGATGTTCATCGCCACGAGGACGAACGAAATTCCCCACGCGCCCGTGTAGGACGCGATCTGCAGCACGCTCGATCGCTCCCACTGGCTCACCGAGAGCGGCAGCCACGGAAACCCGGTCAGAAACCAGGTGCGCGTCCACTCGATCAGCACCCACAACCCCGCCAGTCCGACCATCGTCGCCATGCGCGTGAACGCCGGGCGCTCGTGCGTGCGCGGCATCGCCCACCAAGCCGCCAAAAACCACCCGCCCACCCATACCCCGACGATCGGTCCAAGCAGCAGCAGGCCCGCCCAGGTCACGTGGTGCAACCAGGCCAGCATGATCGTCCATGCCACCGCTTGCGCCCCGAGCAGCGTCGCCGCGTAAAGTTTGAATCCAGGTTTCCGATACGCCCACAGCACGCCCGGCACGAGCATCGCATACGCGAACTCCGGGGTCTTGAACGGCGGAAACGACAGCACCGTCAGCACCACCGTCGACACGAACACCGCGAGCGCCGCCAACCGGTGCCCGAAACGATCGAAAATCGACGGCTTCGGCGCGTAGGGATCGACGTAGGGAATGGAGGCAGACGAATCGCTCACCGGATGTAGGAGCCTGCTTGCAGGCGATTTTTGCACATACGAAAGGCTACAGGTATTCGAATGACCTGATCGCCTGCAAGCAGGGTCCTACCTTCAAACCAGCCATTCCGGAGCCGGTCGGTCCGCATCGAGCATCTCCTTGAACCACTCCCAGTCGTTGTCACGGCAACGAAACCACGGCCATGATTCAGCCCGCTTGCACAATCCCGCGCGATAAGGATTGAAAAAAATGTAGAGGAACAGCGAAAGCCGCTCGTCGTCCGGCCGAACGCGACGATCGAAGAAATCCCGTTCCCACCGAAGCCTCGGATCGAACGTTTGAAGTATCCCCTTCGTTTTCGCCTTCAACCGGGCGACCGCTTGGCCGAGCGCCAATCTCTCTCCAAGCACGACCAAAAGATGGAGATGATCGGGCATAATAACCGCGCAACGCACTCGCCAGGTGGCGTCCAGCTCCATCCGCTGCCCCTCCTCCATTACCGCAGCTGCAACCGCCGAAGCGGTGAGCCCGGGACACCGCCCGTCGGTGCAAACAGTCAGAAAATACTCCGCTTTCGCTACCGACACGCGTCCGCGTCGTAGCGCTTCGCGTCCTCTTTCGGGATAAGCTGCCTGCATGTAGGAGCCCGCTTGCGGGCGATCTAACTCATCGAACGCCCCCATCGCCTGCAAGCAGGCTCCTACAGCTCACCTCGCCGCCTGGTTCACCGTCCGTGACACTGCTTGAACTTTTTCCCGCTGCCGCACGGGCACGGATCGTTGCGGCCGACTTTCGGCACTTCGCGTCGAATCGTGACCTTCGGCAGCTGAATCTCCTGATCCGCTTCCGGCGCCACCGCCGTGGCGGCCGCCGTCGATCCACCGCTCGTCACCGCGCTGCGCGTTTCCACCGGCGGCACACCTGGCCTCGCCGGCGCCGGCAGATCCGTCGGTCCCACCGCGCGCGCCGTCCGACTCAGCAGCGCCAGCATGTTCTCGAACGACTCGAGATTCGACGCGCTGCGGAACAAGCCCGTGCAAATCTGCAGGCGAACATTGTTCATCAGCTCCTCGAAATAACGGAACGCCTCGCCCTTGTATTCGACCAGCGGATCTTTCTGACCGTAGCTGCGCAGGCCGATGCTCTTCCGCAGGTCCTCCATTTCCGTGAGGTGCTCCTGCCAGTGATGGTCGATCGCATTGATCACCACATAACGCTCGAGCGAACCCAGCGCTTCCGGAATCTCAACCGACTCCTTGATCGCGTAAGCCTGCTTGATCCGCTCCAGAAGCATCGCCGCCAGCGAATCGACATTTCCGCCCGAAAGTTCCTCGGCCTTGAGACTGATCGGGAAGTGCGAATTCACCCAACCCACGAGGCTCTCCGTCGAGGTCTGGCTCGCGCCGCTCTTTTCACCGACACCCGCATTCTCGAGCCGGTTGATCAACTCCTCCTCGATTTGCTCGAAGATGATGTCCTTCGGTCGCTCCGCGTGAATCGCCGCGTTGCGAATCCCATACACCACTTCGCGCTGCTGATTCAACACGTCGTCATACTGGAGCAGGCGCTTGCGAATCGAATAATTCTGCTGCTCGACCTTCTTCTGCGCGCTCTCGATCGAGCGGTTCAGCCACGGATGCTCCAGCTCCTCGCCTTCCTGCATCGAGCCTTCCATCAAACGCGACGCGAGATTGCCCTGAAGAAAGAGGCGCATCAGGTCGTCTTCCAACGAGAGGAAAAACTTCGTGCGACCCGGATCGCCCTGACGCGAGCAACGACCGCGCAACTGCCGGTCGATGCGCCGCGATTCATGTCGCTCCGTTCCGACTACATACAGACCGCCAAGATCTCGCACGCCTTCGCCGAGTTTGATGTCCGTGCCGCGGCCCGCCATGTTCGTCGCGATCGTCACCGCGCCCCGCTGCCCCGCGCGCGCCACAATGTCCGCTTCCTGCGCGTGGAATTTCGCATTCAACACCGTGTGCACGATGCCCGCGCGTTTCAGCATGCGCGAAAGCACTTCCGATGACTCGACCGACACCGTGCCAACCAGCACCGGTTGCCCGCGCTTGTTCGCCTCCTCGATCTCCTTCACCACCGCCGCGTATTTGTCGCGCCGCGTCTTGAAGATGGAATCGTTCTTGTCGACGCGGATGCAGGGCTTGTTGGTCGGAATGACCTGCACCGCGAGTTTGTAGATGTCGCTGAACTCCGTCGCTTCCGTCTCCGCCGTGCCCGTCATGCCGGCGAGCTTCTCATACATGCGGAAATAATTCTGAATCGTGATCGTCGCATAGGTGCGCGTCTCGCGCTCGATCGTCACGCCTTCCTTCGCTTCGACCGCTTGATGCAGCCCATCCGACCAGCGACGGCCCGGCATCACGCGCCCGGTGTTCTCGTCGACGATCATCACTTTGCCTTCCTGCACCACGTATTCGACGTCGCGTTCGTAAAGCGAGTAAGCGCGCAACAACTGCGAGATCGCGTGAATGTCTTCCGACACTTCGGCGTAGCGCTGCTGCGACGCGAGCTTCTGCGCCTCACGTTGCTCCGGAGTCATCGCCGAGTTCTTGTCGAGTTCGCTGAACTCGGTCGCGAGATCCGGCAGCACGAACGCATCCGGATTATCGGGACGCAGTTTTCCGCGGCCGATCTCTGTGAGATCCGCCTGATGCTGCCGCTCGTCGATGACGTAGAAGAGCTCCTCTTTCAGCCGATAAAGATCCGCCTTGTTCAGGTCGGAGTTCATCTCCGTCTCGACCTTGTCGAGCAGCTTGCGCCACTCCGGAGTCTCCATCAGTCGCAAGAGTTGCTTGTTCTTCGGATGCCCCATCTTCACCTGGAGCATCTTGCGCGCGGCGGTCTGCTTGTCGTCGTTCGTCGCGTCCTTCTTCTCGAGCAGGTCCTTCGCTTCGCCGACGATCTTGTTGCAGAGCCGGATCTGATCGTTCACCAGCCGGTCCACCGGCGGCAGCAAGCGCGTAAACGGCTGCTCGCGCTCGATCGGCGCAGGGCCGGAAATGATCAACGGCGTGCGCGCCTCGTCGACGAGGATCGAGTCGATTTCGTCGACGATGCAATACCAGTAGTCGCGCTGAACCTGATCCTCCTTGCGCGTCGCCATGCCATTGTCGCGCAGGTAATCGAAACCGAACTCGCTCGCCGTCCCATACGTGATGTCGCGGCCATACATCTCGCGCCGCAAATCCGGCGGCATCTGCTGCTGTATGCAGCCAACGGATACGCCGAGGAAATTGTAGAGATAGCCCATCCACTCCGAGTCGCGGCGCGCGAGGTAGTCGTTGACCGTGACGAGCTGCGCATTCCGCCCCACCAGCGAGTTGAGATAAAGCGGCAGCGTCGAAACGAGCGTCTTGCCTTCGCCGGTCGCCATTTCCGCAATCTTCCCCTGGTGGATCGCGATGCCGCCGATCAGCTGCACGTCGAAGTGCACCATGTCCCACGTCAGCTCATGGTCGCACACGATGATCTTCCGGCCCACCAGCCGGCGCGCGGCGTTCTTCACCGTCGCAAACGCCTCGGGCAGGATCTCGTTGAGCATCGCCTTCTTGTCCGCGGCCGACGCCAGCCGCGTCCGGAACTCGTCCGTCTTGGCCCGCAACTGCTCGTCGCTGAGCGACTGGTAGGATTGTTCGAGTTCGTTGATGCGCGCGACGATCGGGCGGCACGACTCGAGGAACTTACGATAGTGCCGGCCGGAAAAGCGTTTGAAGAGAAACGACAGCATTGAAAGGGTCGAAGGCTAGTTCTCGGCCCTTCCTTGGCAAATGGCAAAATTGACGCGTGGAGCCCGACGTCCCCCGTCGGGCGGGAGCGCATTCACGCGTCGTTCCGCCTCCGATCCCTCACACGCGCGTCCGGAAATACTCGATCGTTTTCTGCAAACCTTCCTCGAGCGGCACCTGCGGCTCCCACTTCAAGATTTTGCGCGCGAGCGAAATATCCGGCTGCCGCTGCTTCGGATCGTCCGCCGGCAACGGCTTGTGCACGATCTTCGATTTCCCGCCGACCAGCTTCAGCGTCAGCTCCGCCAGCTCCAACATCGTGAACTCGCCCGGGTTGCCCAGGTTCATCGGCCCGACCGTCTCGTCCTGGTTCATGAAGCGCACAAACCCCTCGATCAGATCGCTCACGAAACAGAACGAGCGCGTTTGCGACCCATCGCCATAAATCGTGATGTCTTCGCCGCGCAGCGCCTGAACGATAAAATTGGATACCACCCGCCCGTCCGCCTCGTGCATGCGCGGACCATACGTGTTGAAGATCCGGATCACGCGAATATCCACGCCGTTCTCGCGGTGATAATCGAAGAAGAGCGTCTCCGCGCAGCGCTTGCCTTCATCATAACACGAGCGCCGCCCAATCGGATTCACATTCCCCCAATAACTCTCCGGCTGCGGATGCACCGAGGGATCGCCGTAAACTTCGCTCGTGCTCGCCTGAAACACGCGCGCCTTCACCCGCTTCGCCAGCCCGAGACAATTGATCGCGCCCATCACCGAGGTCTTCGTCGTCTTGATCGGATTGAACTGGTAGTGCGGCGGCGACGCCGGACACGCGAGATTGTAGATCTGATCCACCTCGAACTTGAACGGATCGATCACGTCATGCCGCACGAACTCGAACCGCGGATTCCCGTGCAAATGCTCGATGTTGATTTTTCGCCCGGTGAAAAGGTTGTCCAGGGCGATGACTTCATGCCCGTCGGCCAGCAGCCGATCGCAAAGATGGGAACCGAGAAATCCGGCGCCGCCGGTGACAAGTATGCGCATGGTGGAAAGGTCGTGAAACGCTGAAGCCGAGAACCGCCAATTTCGAGCAAAACGCTGAACAGCGGCCCAATGCACACCGCAAACCGCGCCAAAAGTTCCGCCAAGACACGAAATTATTCTGATTGCCGGCCGGCCGCAGTCCCGTAGCAACCCCACCCCCGAAATTCGTATTCGGATTTTGGGGACCAAACCAAGACAACAAACATGACCTACTCCAAGATCCTCCTCAGCGCGCTCGCCCTGGCGGCCGCGTCGAGCTCGTTTGCGCAGACCGAGTCCGCGCCGGTGACGACGTCCTCGTCCGCCGGCCTCCTCGGCCAGCGCTACGTCGCGATCACCGGCCTCACGGAAGATTTCCGTAACGCCGGCGGCCTCGACAACGCGTTCGGCGCCAACATCGGTGCGAACCTGCCGCTGTCGGCGAATCTCGACCTCGGCTTCGGCTACGGTTACGAGCGCCTCTCCGACGGCGGGCTGAAGTATCGCGAACACGCGATCAGCGCTTCGCTGACGCCGTTCGTGAACGTCGCGGAAAACGTCAAGGTGTTCGCCGACGCCACCGTCGGTCACGCCTGGGCGAAGGCCCGCAACTTCGGCACCAGCGCCAGCAACGACGACAGCTTCTGGAGCCTCGGCGTCGGCGCCGAGCTCGGCCTCGGCGCTCGCACCGCCCTGACCGGCCGCGTGTCCTACAACGACGCGTTCGACGGCAACAGCCAAGGCTCCTGGGCGTTCACCGTCGGCGCGAATCACTGGTTCACCGAAAAGGTGGCCGGCGTCGCCAGCGTGACGTTCGTCGAAAGCGACTCGATCGTCTATCAGGTCGGCGTCGCCTTCCGCTTCTGAGCGAGGTCGCTAGCTAAATACTGAAAACAACCGGCCCGCGTGTCGAAAGGCACGCGGGCCTTTTTGTGCCCGCGGCGCGATAGGTCCGACGACACCGCCGCGCATCTTGTTTTCGTGCTTGCTTAATTAAGTTTGAACTTAATTGTGGCGACCATGCAAAGCCTCGTCGCCCTCGCCGACCCCACACGTCGCCGCATCGTCGAGCTCCTCGCCACGCGCGATCGCACCGCCGGCGAGATCGTCGAAAAATTCGACGTCTCCGCTCCCGCCATTTCCCAGCACCTGAAAGTCCTCCGCGAAGCCGGCCTCGTCACCGTCCGCGCCGAAGGACAACACCGCATCCACTCCGTCAACCCCGACGGCTTCGACGAACTTTCCGCCTGGCTCGAACGCACGCGCCGCGTGTGGAGCCGCCGCCTCGACGCCCTCGAACGCGAGCTCCGCGCCGACGACGCGAAAAACAAAAACAAATCCTCCTCATGAACACAGCCCCCCACGACAACGACTCCTACGCCGAATTCCCCGTCCGCGGCGAACTCCGCATCGTCCGCCTCCTCCCCGGCCCCATCGAACGCGTCTGGGAATTCCTCACCGATCCCGAAAAACGCAGCCGCTGGTTCGCCGGCGGCGTCACCGAACCTCGCGCGGGCGGCAGGATCGAGTTCGTGATGCATCACGCGAAACTCTCGCCGGACGAAACGCCTCCCGAAAAATACGCGCAGGTCCACGAGCCCGGCGTCACCTTCGAGGGCCGCGTCCTCCGCTACGAACCTCCGCACGTTCTCAGCTACACCTTCGGCGACGAGGAATCGCAGGTCACGTTCGAGCTCACGCCACAAGGCCATCAAGTGCGTCTCGTCGTCACCCACCGTTCGACCGGCGAAGATATCAAGGAACAGTTCAACTACGCCGGCGGCTGGCACACGCACCTCGCCATCCTCGTCGCGCTGCTCGAAGGAAGCACGCCCCCAAAATTCTGGGCCAACCACGCCCGCCTCGAGTCCCACTACCGCGCCGTCGCCCCGCGCTGATCAACCCGCGACCCGCGCCGCCGCGCCCGCCTCATAGCGCTCGATCCAAGCCCGATGCCACGGGCCGAAATCCCCGGCCTCGAGATGCGCGCGCGCCTGCGCCATCAGGTCCAAATAGAAATGCAGATTGTGAATCGTCAGCAGCGTGCAGCTGATGATTTCTCCCGCGAGGGTCACATGCCGCAGATACGCGCGTGAAAAATTCCGACACGTGTAATTGTCCAACCCTTCCACAATCGGACGCGGATCCGTCCGGTATTTCTCGTTCCGCAAATTCATCGGTCCATCCGGCGTAAACACCAATCCGTTCCGCGCCACGCGCGTCGGCAGCACGCAGTCGAACATGTCCACGCCAAGCGCGATCATCTTCAAAATCTGCGGCGGCGTCCCCAGCCCCATCGTGTAACGCGGCTTTTCCGCCGGCATGAACGGCGTGGTCGCCCCCACCTGCTTCAACATCTCCGGCTCCGGCTCGCCGACACTCACGCCGCCGACCGCGTATCCAGGAAAGTCCAACGCCGCGAGCGCCTCCGCCGCCTCGCGGCGCAAATCGTCAAAGGTCGATCCTTGCACGATCGCAAACACATGATGCCCATTCGCGAGGAAGCCGCTGTCCGTCGCGATTTCCTTGCACTGCCTCGCCCAGCGTTCACTCCGCGCCACCGCCTTCGCACACGCGTCGCGCTCGCACGGCCAGGGCGGACACTCGTCGATCACCATCGCGATATCGCTGCCGAGGTTCTGCTGAATCGTCATCACCTCGCGCGGGCCGAGAAACAACTTCGCGCCATCGAGATGCGACTGAAACGCCACGCCGTCCTCCCGGATGTCGCGCAGCTTCGCCAGCGAGAAAACCTGAAACCCGCCGCTGTCCGTCAAAATCGGCCCATCCCACCCCATGAATCCATGCAACCCGCCCAAGTCGCGCACCACTTCGCTGCCGGGTCGCAGGTTCAAATGATACGTATTCCCGAGAATGATTTGCGCCCCGATCTCTTTTAACTGCACCGGCGTCACCGACTTGACCGTTCCTTGCGTCCCCACCGGCATGAAAATCGGCGTCTCCACAATTCCATGACGCGTCCGCAGCCGCCCCCGCCGCGCCGCCGTCGCCGTATCCGTCCGAATCAACTCGAAGTGATTAGCCATCGTCGAAACTTCGCCGCACCGCGCCCTAACATCCAACTCCTAAATTCCACCCCTGCTGTTCAGCTCGCCACACTCTCCATTTGCTTTCAGCCCATCAGCCTTCCAGTTTTTTAAACCTTTCCGACCGTGCTCCTCGTCATCGACAACTACGACTCCTTCACCTTCAACCTCGTCCAATACTTCGGCGAGTTGGGCGTGGAGCAGCGCGTTTTCCGCAACGACGAGATCACCCCCGCCGAAGCCCTCGCGCTCAAACCCGACCGCGTCCTCCTCTCGCCCGGCCCGTGCTCGCCCAAGGAAGCCGGCGTCACGCTCGACATCATCAAAGCCTTCGCCGGCGTGAAACCCATGCTCGGCGTCTGCCTCGGCCATCAATCGATCGGCCACTACTTCGGCGGCAACGTCGTCCGCGCCTCGCGCCTGATGCACGGCAAAACATCGCCCATCCTTCACAAGGACACCGACGTCTTCCGCGGCCTGCCCCAAGGTTTCGCCGCCACGCGCTATCACTCGCTCCTCGTCGAACGCAGCACGTTTCCGAAAGACCTCGAAATCACCGCCGAAACCGCCGAGGGCGAGGTCATGGGCCTCCGCCACAAATCCCTTCCCATCTGGGGCGTCCAGTTTCACCCCGAATCCATCGCCACCGACGGCGGCATGCAGATCCTCAAAAATTTCCTCGAATTAAACTGATTGAAGCGGGCCGCCCGCGAAAAAACGCGAAATCCCGGATTTTTCTTCGCGATGTTTCGCGTGTTTAGCGGGCAACCCAACCGACACCTCCATGCGCTGCCCCAAATGCACCTCGATCGAGGACAAAGTCATCGACTCGCGCATCAGCCGCGAGGGATCGACCATTCGCCGCCGCCGCGAATGCCTCGAGTGCGGCCACCGCTACAGCACCACCGAAACGCTCGTCCGCGACGGCATCGTCGTCCTCAAACGCGACGGCCGCCGCGAGGAATTCTCCCGCGAGAAACTCCTCCACGCCGTCCGCGCCGCGTGCCACAAACGCCCCGTCGACGCCGAGCAAATCACGATGCTGATCGAGGACGTCATCGACGCCCTCGAAGCCCAATTCGATTCCGAAATCCCTTCCTCCGCGATCGGCGACGCCGTCATGCAACGCCTCCGCACCGTCGACCAGGTCGCCTACGTCCGCTTCGCCAGCGTGTATAAGGAATTTCGCGACGTCTCCGAATTCGTCCAGGAAATCGGCTCCCTCCCCAAACCGAAAACCGGCACCAACCCGCCGCACTGACGCCTCCTGTAGGAGCCTGCTTGCAGGCGATCCGACGCTCCGCGCGCCCCATGCTTTCGCAATCCCGCGACGAACTCCGCCGCCTGCACTTCATCGACGCGCTCTTCGCTCACGTCACCGATCACGACCTCTACCTCGCGCGCCAAATCAAGGAAGCGATCGCCTTCAGCCTCGCCGACCTCGCCGCCCAAACCGCCGCGCAACCCGAGCTCGCCGCCAAATACGACGCCGCCTTCAACGCCGCCGCCGCCGAGCTCCTCGCCAAACTTTTCACCCACCTCCCGCGCCACGGCTTCTATCACTGGGACGCCTCCCTCACCCTCGCCTCCGCGACGCCCCTGTTCACGCGCGCCGAAATCATGACCGGCCTGAAACACCTCGCCCGCTTCCGCGAGTCGACGCTCCTCGTCACCAACCTCCGCCCCGCGCTCATCCCGCCATCCCGCCGCGCCACCCCCCGCCGCCAGCGCGACTACGCCGAAGCCCTCGAACTCATCTCCGACCTCGCCGCCGCCCGCACCTCCCGCACCGCAAGCCTCCAACTCCTGTTCCTCTGATTTGTTTTTACAGGAGGAAACGGAGAAAACAGAGAGGATAGATGCATCCGCTTTATCCAAAAGCGAATGGTCTCACCGAGCATATCATCGCCGGGGCGATCGAGGTTCATCGCGACAAAGGACCCGGCTTAGTCGAATCGATCTACGAATGGTGTCTGATGCGCGAGTTGGAGCTCCGTCATCTCACCACCAGTAATCAGAAGCTGATCACGATTTCCTACAAAGGATTTAATCGAGAAGAACCTCTCCGCTATGACGTGCTCGTTGAAGACTGCGTGCTGGTCGAAGCCAAGTCCGTCGAACGCATTCTGCCCATCCACAAGGCCCAGCTCCTGAGTTATATGAAACTCTTGGACGTTCCGATCGGCCTTCTGATCAACTTCAACGAAGCCAAGCTCACAGACGGCGTGTCCCGCCTCATCCTTCCCGGCGCCAACCAATAACCTCCTCCGTTCCCTCGGTTTCCTCCTGTAAAAACAAACCATGTCAAAAACCATCTTCCAAAAAATCATCGATCGCGAAATCCCCGCCAAGATCGAGCACGAGGACGACCGCTGCATCGTCCTCCACGACATCCAGCCCCAAGCCCCGACCCACCTCCTCATCGTCCCCAAAAAACTGATACCGCGCGTCGGCGAAGCCACGCCGGCCGACGAAGCCCTCCTCGGCCACCTTCTCGTCACCGCCGGCGTCGTCGCGAAGAAACTCAACCTCACCCAAGGCTTCCGCATCGTCATCAACCACGGCCCCCACGCCTGCGAATCCGTCCCCCACCTCCACGTGCATCTCATCGCCGGCCGCCAAATGACCTGGCCCCCAGGCTAAGGTAGAGCGGGTTGTCCCCAACCGCCGCCACGCGCCGCACCGAGGACAACGCCACCCTACCGCGCCTCGAACTTCCCATCCGGCCGCTTGGCCACGGCGCGTTTGATCTCCAGCATCATCAACGCCGCCGACACCTGCGCTGACCCCAATCCCGTCTGCGCCACGATCGCATCCGGCGCGAGAATCTCCCCGCCCGCGAAACACGTCCACACGGCATTCTCCTCCGGCGACAAACCTTCCAGCGCCAGCGCCGCTCCTCCCGTTCCCTCTCCCGCCTTCTCCGGAATCGCCGCCGGCCGCAGCCCGTCGAGATAGTTCAATTCCGACAGCAGATCATCGACGCTCGTCAGCAACGTCGCGCCATCGCGAATCAGCTGATGACACCCCGCGCTCGTCGCCTGATCGATCCGCCCCGGCACCGCAAAAATCAATCGCCCATACTCACCCGCAAACCGCGCCGTGATCATCGCCCCGCCGCTCACATCCGTCTCCACCACCACGATCGCTTCGCACATCCCCGCCACCACGCGATTGCGCATCGGAAAACTCTGCCGATCCGCCCGCCGCCCGAACGGAAACTCCGACAACACCACGCCGTTCGCTTCGATCTTCCGATACAACTCCAGGTTCTCCGGCGGATAAATGATATCGATCCCGCACCCCACCACTCCCGCCGTCTTCCCGCCCACCGACAACGCTCCTTCATGCGCCGCCGTGTCGATCCCGCGCGCCAACCCGCTCACCACGCAAAACCCCAGCCGCGCCAGTTCCGCGCCCAACTTCTTCGCCACCGCCATCCCGTAAAGCGTCGTCCGCCGCGACCCCACGATCGCAACACACGGATGATCGAACTCGTAACGACCTTTTCGATACAACCCGATCGGCGGATCGTTGATCTCCTTCAAAAGCTTCGGATACCCGGCATCCCGGGCCGTGATGAAATCCGCGCCGCTCTTCGCCATCCGCTCCTCCTCCCGCGCCAGATTGAAATGCTCGCGCCAGCTCGCGATCGTCGCACTGATCACCGGCCCCACGCCCTTCACGCTCTCCAACCTTTTCGCCGGCGTATCGAACACCGCGCGCGGATCGCCGCCCAACTCCGCCAGCAACCGGTTCAACGTCACCGGCCCGATATTCGGCAGCGCGTTCAACACGAGAAACGCCTGCCGTTCGCTCAGCTCGTTCGCCGTGTTCATCACCACGCCTCCTCTTCGCGCAACGCCGCACCCAGATAGTCCAACAACTCCGTCGTCCGCACCGCCACTTGGCCACGCCGACGGGCCAGCGCCTCCGCCGCGAGTCCGTGCCACACCACCCCGCGCGCTGCCGCCACCACCGCATCGTTCGGCGTCTGCGCCAGCATCGTCCCAATCATCCCCGCAAGCAGATCGCCACTTCCGCCCCGCGCCAGCACCGGCCCCCCATAAAACGAGTGATACACCATCTCCTCTTTCGCCACGCGTGTGACCGGACCTTTCAACACCACCACCGCCCCCGTCTCCGCCGCAAATTCCCCCAACGTCCTCCCCTCCGCGATGCGCTGAAACTCGCCCGCATGCGGCGTCACCACACACGGCGATTTCACCGCGCGCACGATCTCCGGCTGCAACGCATCCGCATCCAACACCACCGGCACGCTCGCCTTCGCCACCACATCCTTCACCAACGCCAGCGTCTCCAGCTCCCGTCCGATTCCCGGTCCGATCACCAACGCATCCGCCCGTTCGATCCGCTCGCGCAACAACGTCTCGCCTTCGAGCGCCAATCCGCCGCCCGGCGTTTCCGGCCACGCCACCCAAATCGCCTCCGGCACCCGCGCCGCAAACGCCGCCGCCACCGACTCCGGCACAAACGCCGTCACCAAACCCGCGCCGGCCTTCAACGCCGCCTGCACCGTCATCATCGCCGCGCCGGGATAATTCCTCGATCCCGCCAGCACGAACACATGCCGGAAACTCCGCTTGTCCGAGCGCGATTCCCGCAAGCTCGCCAGCCGCCCCAACACCGCCGGCGTCAGCACCCGTTCACCGCCCGCCTCCTGCTCGCCGGAAAAGAATCCAAGATCCAAATACCGCACGCGCCCCGCGACCTCGCTCTCCAACACCGGCCGCTTCACCGATCCCGTCGCATACGTAAAATCCGCCCGAAACAATCCCGCGCTCGGCAAATCCACTGCCGCCCGCAGCCGCACGTCCCGCGCATTCACCTCCTCGATACACCTCTGCACCCGCTCCTCCGCCGGCGGCCGGAACTGAAACCCAAAAATTCCATCGAGGCACAACTCATAGCCGCGCGCCCGCCATTCACCCGACTTCACCTCGACCCGCCCGGTCCGCGACAACTCCCGCCACGCCCGAACCGCCAGCGGCCGCAGCGCCCGCTCCCCCAACACAAACATCACCTCCGCCGTCGCTCCCGGAAAACGCCGCAACACGTCCGTCGCCGCAATCAAGGCGTCTCCACCATTGTGGCCTTTTCCCACCAGCACGAGCACGCGGCCATTCGACCCAAATCCGCCAATCTCCTGAAAATCCCGCAGCACCGCCTCCGCAATCGCCCGGCCCGCCCGCTGCATCGCCGCCCATTCTTTCTCTTCGTCGCCGGCAAACAACCGCGCCTCCAACTCCCGCGCTTCGTCACACGACAAAATCGGATGGCTCGCGGCGATCATACATCACTCCCGGCGATCCTTCTCACTCGTGCCAAGCTTCAGCGGCGTCTGCTCCGGCATCGCCGGCCGCGGCGGTTCTTCCACCGGCGGCGCAAACGCCTGCTCCCATCGCGCCCGCATCCACTCGCGCCGCATCTCTTCCGTCTCCGTGTATCGCAGCGGCGCATTCTCCGGCACGCCATGCGTCAGCACCGGCCGCGTCAGCTGCGGGATCGAGCGAAAATAATACACGTCTCCATTCCGCAGCACTTCGTAGAACAACGAATACGATTTCCGCGCCGTATCCCACATCGCCACTTCCGTGATGTCGTTCTTCCACACCGCGAACTCGCTCCACTGCGCAAACACCGCCTCGATCTCGCTCAACACAGGACGCTCCAGTCTCACCGTCGTCGGCTCCACCTTCGGCGGCGGCGGCGGGGGCGGCGGATCCGGCAGCGACCACACGAACAACGCTCCGAGCACGAAACCCAACGTGATCCACGACGGTGTCTTCGAGAGCTTCGACGGCGTCACCGGCCTTTCGCTGCTCTCTTCTTTTTCGTCTTCGTCCATGGCGCTTCAGGCCCGCACGACCGCCGCGACGGCCATCGCATAGTTTTCCGTGTGCGAAAGCGTGAGCAGCACATGCGTCCCACCCACATGCGCCAGCAGCGCCTCGCCTTGCGCGTCGAGCCGCACCTTCGGCTCATGCCGATCGCCGTGATAAACCGAGATCGACTTCCAACCGAGCTCCGCGCCGATGCCCGTCGTGAAACATTTCGACACCGCCTCCTTCGCCGCGAACCGCGCCGCAATGTGCTTGTGCGGATGCGCCATCCCCGCGCAATACGCGCGCTCTTCCTCCGTCAGGATGCGATCGATGAACCGGTCGCCATGACGCAACATCACGCTTTTGATTCGCGCCACTTCGATGAGATCCGCCCCCAGGCCGATCAACACGCCTCCGGGAGGAAGTTGAAGGTCGAATTTCATCCCGCGGCTTCGTTCACGCGTTCATCCGCGTCTTCATCTCGCGCACCGCCTCTTCAATCCCCGTGAAAATCGCCCGGCTCATGATGCTATGGCCGATGTTCAACTCGTGCAGATGCGGCAATCCCCGCAGCTCCGCGATATTCACATAGTTGATACCGTGGCCCGCATTCACGACCAACCCCAGATCGCGCGCCCGCACCGCGCCGATTCGCAGCCGCTGAAATTCCCGCGCGCGCTTCTTCTCGTCGAAATACGCATTCGCATACGCGCCCGTGTGCAATTCCACCCAGGGCGCTTTCAACTTCGACGAGCATTCGATCTGCGGCTCGTCGGGATCGATGAACAGGCTCGTCTTGATCCCCGCCTCGTTCATCGCATCGACCACCGCCGCCACGCGCTCGCGATTGCTGACCACGTCGAGTCCGCCTTCCGTCGTGATCTCCTGCCGGCTCTCCGGCACCAGACACACCGAATCCGGCTTCAACTTCAGCGCCAGCTCCGTCATCGCCGGCGTGCACGCCATTTCCAAATTCAAACGCGTCGCGATCGACTCGCGCAGACGCCACACATCGCGCTCCTGAATGTGCCGCCGATCCTCCCGCAGATGCACCGTGATCCCATCCGCGCCAGCGCGTTCGCAAAGCTGCGCGAGCAGCACCGGATCCGGCTCCACGGCGCCGCCACAGGTCGCATCGTTGTCGCGATAGCGCGCCTGCCGGAGGGTCGCGCAGTGGTCGATGTTGACGCCGAGCAAGATCATCGGAGCGCAGCACTATAGTTTGGCCGTTGCGGAAACCAAGAAATGAATCGCCGCTTCCCGCCGTTCATGGCTTTTTCCGACACCACTGCACCGTGACACTCCCTTCGCCCAAACGAGAAAACCTCCTTCTCAATCTCGCCTTCAACCTCGCGCTCCCCGCCTTCGTGCTCTCCAAGCTGAGCAAGCCCGAATGGCTCGGCCCGGTCGGAGGACTCGTCGTCGCGCTCGCCTTCCCTCTCGGCTACGGGGTGTGGGATTTCACCCAGCGCCGTCAGGCAAATTTCATCTCCATCATCGGCTTCCTCAGCGTGCTGCTCACCGGCGGACTTGGCCTCCTGAAAACCGACAACTTCTGGTTCGCCGTGAAAGAGGCCGCGGTCCCCACCGTCATCGGCATCGCCGTGCTCGTTTCGCTGAAATCGAAACGCCCCCTCGTCCACACTTTCCTCTACAACGACCAGGTGATTGACGTCCCGAAAGTCGACGCCGCCCTCGCCGCGCGCAACAACCGCGCCGGCTTCGAACGCCTGCTCGTCACCTCGAGCTATCTGCTCACCGCGTCGTTTCTCGTCAGCGCCGTGCTCAACTACGCCCTCGCCCGCTATCTGCTGAAAAGTCCCGCAGGCACGCCGGAATTCAACGCCGAGCTCGGCCAAATGCAGCTGCTGAGCTGGCCCGTGATCGTGCTCCCAAGCATGGCGATGACCCTCTACGCCCTCTGGCGACTGCTCGCCGGCGTGCAGAAACTCACCGGCCTCACGCTCGAAGAAGTCTTCCACGCGCAAAAGAAGTAGGTGGAGCCCGACGTCCCCGTCGGGCTTTTTAGTCCGTCGCCCCGGTAGGGCGAGGCGTCCCCGCCGAGCCGCGCGCGCGGTCAACTACCCGCGCTTCTCCATCGGCACATATTCCCGCGTCTGCGCGCCCACGTAAATCTGCCGCGGACGATAGATCTTCAGCTTCGGGTTCTGCGCGACTTCACGCCATTGCGCGATCCAGCCCGGCATGCGTCCGATCGCGAACATCACCGTGAACATGTTCAACGGAATGCCCAGCGCGCGCATGATCAGGCCCGAGTAGAAATCGACGTTCGGATAAAGCTTCCGCGAGATGAAGTAGTCGTCGTTCAACGCCACTTCCTCGAGCTTCATCGCGATGTTCAGCAGCGGATCGTCTTTGATCCCGAGCGAACCAAGCGCCTTGTAGAAACTCGCTTTGATGATCTTCGCCCGCGGATCGTAGTTCTTGTAAACGCGATGGCCAAAACCCATCAGCCGCTCGCCCTTCCCGGCCTTCGCCGCCGCGATGAACTTCGTGCCGTCATCGCCTTCGTCATGGATGCTCTGCAGCATCTCGAGCACCGCCATGTTCGCACCGCCATGCAACGGGCCCCAGAGCGCATTCACGCCCGCGGAAATCGAGGCGAACAGATTCGCGCCCGCCGACGCCACCATGCGCACCGTCGAGGTCGAACAGTTCTGCTCGTGATCGGCGTGCAGGAGGAGGAATAGATTCAACGCCGACGCGACTTCCGGCGTCGCGACATACGGCGTGTAAGGTTCCGAGAACAACAGGTGCAGGAAGTTCTCGCAGTATCCAAGATCCGGACGCGGATCGTTGAACGGCATGCCGTTGTTCACGCGGAAAATGTGCGCCGCGATCGTCCGCACCTTCGAAATCGCGATCGCCGCCGCCTCGTCGAAATGCTCGATGTCGCGCTGGTGATTGTTGCTCGCAAGGTGCGGGTAATAAGCACCGAGCGCGTTGAAGGTCGCCGAGAGCACCGCCATCGGATGCGAGTCGCGCGGAAAATTCTGCAGGAACCGCAGCATGCCTTCGCGCAACCGCGCGTTTGTCGTCAGCCGGCTCGAAAACCCCTGCCGCTGCTCCTTCGTCGGCAGCTCGCCATACATCACCAGGTAGGCGGTCTCGACGAAACTCGAATGCTGCGCGAGCTGCTCGATCGGATACCCCCGGTAACGCAGCACGCCGGCCTCGCCATCGATGAACGTGATCGAGCTCGTGCAGGAACCCGTGTTGCCAAAACCGTCGTCAAACGTGATCGCCCCCGTCTCGGCACGCAGCTTCGATATATCGATCCCGCGTTCACCCTCGGTGCCCACAATCATGGGCAGTTTGTAGTCCTTGTCGTCGAGGTGGAGTGTAGCGGGAGGGAGGGTAGCCATCGTCGGCGAAACGAAGCCAAATCCATGCCGCTGGCAAAGCAATCTTGCGCCGGATCCTGCCAATTCCGTCGCATCGTTTTCCACGATAGGAAACGTTATGCGACGTATCGATTCTCCTGATTACGCGCCCGCCGCGACGGTCGCGAAGTTCCGATAGATCTGCAGTCCTTTCGCCTGGCTTTTCTCCGGGTGAAACTGCGTCGCGAACACCCGACCCCGCCCGATCGCCGCCGTGAAGATCCCGCCATAATCGCACTCCGCCAACACCAGCTCCGCCTCCCGCGGCACACAGTGAAAGCTGTGCACAAAATAAAACGACTCGCCTTCGCGCGTCAGCGAGTTCGCCAGCGGCGAATCCGCCTGCCGAAACGTCACCGTGTTCCAGCCCATGTGCGGAATCTTGATCCCTGCCGGACGCCGGAAACGCACCACCTCGCCGGCGAAAACTCCCAGCCCCTTCACATCCCCTTCCTCCGATCGCTCGAACAGCGCCTGCATCCCAAGACACACCCCCAAAAACGGCCGAT
Organism: Verrucomicrobiota bacterium; assembly: GCA_023426435.1. Taxonomy (GTDB): domain Bacteria; phylum Verrucomicrobiota; class Verrucomicrobiia; order Opitutales; family Opitutaceae; genus Opitutus. Next base: position 34,455 of record JAFAAS010000187.1, read on the forward strand.
CCGCCGCGATCCACTCACGCACGGCATCGTCCAACTTCGTCGCCCGCAGCGACGCCACGCAGTCGCGCAACGCCCCCACGCCCGGCAACACCAGCCCCTGCCCGCCACTCGCCGCCAGCTCCTCCGGCGTGCGCACGACCCGCGGCTCCGCCCCCACCGCCTCCAACGCCTTCGTGACGCTGCGCAGGTTGCAAATACCGGTATCGATAACGGCGATGGGAGTGGCACTCATGTAGGAGCGAGCTTGCTCGCGATGGAGAATCGCGCTGAACGAATCGCCTGCAAGCAGGCTCCTACAATTTCCCCTTCGTGCTCGGCAGCAAATCCGCCGCTCGCGGCTCGATCTGCGTCGCCGCGTCCAACGCGCGCGCGAGGCCCTTGAAGATCGCCTCCGCCACGTGATGCGGCTCCTCGCCATAGACGAGTTGCACGTGGAGATTCGCCCCGAGGGCATTGCTGAACGCGCGGCAAAATTCTTTCACCAGCACGATGTTGAAATCGCGCACGAACATCGTCGGCGCATTGGCCTCGTAAACCAGGTGCGGCCGCCCGCCGACATCGACGACGATCCGCGCCAGTGATTCGTCCATCGGCAGGAGAAAAAATCCGTAACGCTTGATGCCGACTTTGTCGCCGAGCGCTTCCTTGAAAGCTTGCCCGAGCACGAGTCCGACATCCTCGACCGTGTGGTGATAGTCGACGTCCACGTCGCCGATCGCCTTCACCTCGAGATCGAACAACCCGTGCTTCGCGAACAGCGTCAGCATGTGATCGAAAAACGGCACGCCCGTGTCGATCTTCGCCGCGCCGCGACCGTCGATCGCGAGCGAAAGCGTGATATCGGTCTCCGCCGTCTTGCGGGAAACCTGCGCTACGCGTTGGGAGCCTTTAGCCATTCGTCGAAGGAGTTTTGCAGGACGAGCATCTCGTCGTCCGTGCCGACGCTGATGCGCAGGAACGAAGCGGTCAAGGCATGGCTCGGGAAGTAACGCACGAGCACTTTGCGCGAGCACAGAAAATCGTAAGCCGCCTTCGCCACCGCCGGCCCGCTCTCCCCGCGCGCCGTCTTCGGCTCCGTAAAGATGAAATTCGCCTGGGTCGGATAAGTGAACCAACCGCGTTGCTTCGAAAACCGCTCCACCGCCGCGTCACGCGTCGCCTTCACCCGCGCCACCATGGCCGCGAAATACGCCGTATCGCCGATCGCCGCGAGCGCCGCCGCCTGCGAGAGCCGGTTCACATTATAGCTGTCGCGCACGCGATCGAGCAGGTCGACGATTTCGGGATGCGCCAGCGCATAGCCGACGCGAATCCCCGCGAGCGCATACGCTTTCGAAAGCGTGCGCACGACCACGAGCCGCGGATGGCGCGCGAGCAACGACACCGCGTTCTCGCTCGCAAAGGGCGCATACGCCTCGTCGACGATCAACACGCCCGCGAACCGCGACAGCACTTGCTCGATCTCCGTATTCGAAAACCCAACACCCGTCGGCGCATTCGGCGAGGTGAGGAAAAACGCCCGCGCCCGCGACGCCACGATCCGCTCCACCGGGAGTTTCATCGATCGATCGAATTCGATCGTTTCCGCCCGCCCGTCCTGGATCGCCACGAGCACCGGATAAAGCGAGTAGCTCGGCAGCATGTATCCGGCAGCTGGATGCGTCCCGACGAACACGCGCATCAGCAGGTTCAAAATGTCGTCCGATCCATTCCCCACCACGACATTCTCCTCCGCGACCCCGTGCATCCGCGCGATCGCCGCCCGCAAAGGCGCGCTCTTCGGATTCGGATAGAGCCGCAGCGAGGCGCCATCTTCGCCCAGTTCCCGCCGCACCGCCTCCGCCACACGCGGGCTCGGCGGATACGGACATTCATTCGTGTTGAGCTTCACCCAACCCGCTTCCGTCGGCTGCAAGCCAGGCGTGTAAGCGTGAAGTTTTTCGACGTGCGGGAGAGCGAGAGAGGAAAGTGGTTCCATGTAGGAGCGAGCTTGCTCGCGATAAAGGGGAAGAATTGATGCAGCGCCACCGCCTGCAAGCAGGCGCCTACTGCACGCGGATCTTGGCCGAACGACCGTGCGCATCCAGCCGCTCCAGCGCCGCAAACGCCGCGACGATCGGCTCGCCTTTCTTCAGGCTCTTGCGGTCGTAACGCACGATGCTCGTCCGCCGCAGAAAATCCGTCGCGCGCATCCCGCTGAAGTAGCGGCCCGCGCGTCCCGTCGGCAGCACGTGGCTCGGTCCCGCCGTGAAATCGCCCAACGCCGTCGGCGTATCGTTGCCGATCATGATCGCTCCGGCCGTCGTCACCAGCTTCACGAGCTTCTTCGCGGACGCATCGCTCACGAGCAATTCGAGATGCTCCGGCGCGACGTAATTCGCGACCTCCGCCGCTTGCGCGAGCGTCTTCACTTCGACCGCCAGAAAGCCGTGCTCCAGCACGCGCTGCGTCTTTTCCGAACGCGCGAGAAACTGCAGCTGATTCTGCACCTCGACGGAGATCGCATCGATCAACGCCGCCGAGGTCGCAACCAGGTAAATCTTTTCGCGCCCCGATCCGTGTTCCGCCTGCGCGAGCAAATCCGCCGCCGCATAATCGATGCGGGCCGTCTCGTCCGCGATCACCATCACCTCGCTCGGACCCGGCAGGCCGTTCACGCCGACCGTGCCAAACACCTGGCGCATCGCCTCGCAGGTATAGGCGTTGCCTGGACCGAAAATCTTGTCGACCGCCGGAATCGTCGTCGTGCCATACGCCATCGCGCCCACCGCTTGCACGCCGCCCACGCGATACACTTCCGTCACGCCGACCAGGTGCAACGCCGCCAGCAATCCGTCCGCGATTTTCCCTTCGGAGTTCGAGGGCGTGAACACCGCGATCTCCGGGCAGCCCGCGATCTTCGCCAGCGTAACCGTCATCAACACCGTCGAAACCAGCGGCACTTGTCCGCCCGGAACGTAAAGCCCCACGCGGCGAATCGGATCGAACTTCTCGCCGATCAAAGCGCCGTGCGGATTCTTCGCCGTCCAGCCTTTCGGCAGGCCGCGCTTGTTGAACGCCACGATGCTTTCGTGCGCGGCGACCAACGCCTTGCGCTCCGCATTCGGCAGCCGCTTCGCCGCCGCCGCGATCTCAGCCTCCGGCACGCGCAGGTCGCGCGAGCGCAGACGCGCGCCGTCGAACTTCGCCGCATAATACACGACGGCCTCGTCGCCACGCTGCCGCACGTCGGCGAGGATCGCAGCTACGGAGTCGGAGATTTCCCGCGGCACCACCGCGTCCCGACAGAACTCCGCCAGATCGGCGGCGAAAGTTTTGGAGGCGTAGTTCAGCGTGCGCATGGCGGCTATGAAAAGGTTTCGCAGGAGCGTTCGATCGACGCGGCTTCCCTCCGGCGGCCCGAAGACCACCGGACGAAATCATCGCAAGGTGGGCAGAGGCACCGCGAAGAGTTCCGACGGAAAGGTTTCGTTCACCGTGATCTTTTCGAAGGTGATGGTGCGCGCTTCGGTCCCGTTGTCGTTCTTCTGTGTGATCCGGAGCGTCTTCGCAAAACGGATACCGCCCGCGGTCATCTCACCGTCTTCACGAATGTTGCTGTTCTCGTCGCCCGTATAAACGAGCTCGCCGGTGGCTTCGTTGAAATAGCGGTAGTAGATCAGCGTCGGGCTGTGAATGAACGCCACCTTCCGGCAGCTCACGCCGTCGATCGTCACCGGGCCCTGGTCTTCAACCGTCCCGCCGATTTTCTCGATCCCCCGAAAAAACGACAGGTTCTGCCACACGTCGGCGCGAAGTTGTTTGATCTGGTCCACGCCGAGCTGGCTCTGCTGCCAATTCGTGGGATCCGACGCATCCGTCACGCGACGCCACGCATCGTAGCCGTCCAACGCGCTCACCTCGATCATCTCGCTCGACGTGATTTCGATGCGTTGCTGCGCGGGCTTTTGGAGATAAATCTCGATCCGATACTGCGCCTGCTTCGCCGGATCGCGCGGATCCGGAGCCGTCATCGTGCCGACATAATGAATCGACTTCACCGCATCGAGGACGTGATCCGGCGCCAGGCGGGCGCGCGCTTTCGCGATGATCGCGGGCTCGGCAGCTTGAACGGCGACCGCGGCAACAAAAGCGAGAGCGACGGCGAGCACGCGAAGCGGGGGGAAAATCATAAGGCGCGGAGTTTGAAGAAAATTGGCCGGCGAGGGAAGCCAGCTTTGCCGCCGGCCAAGCCCTGCCGAAAAGTCTGGCGCGACCTTATTCCCACTCGATCGTCGCGGGCGGCTTCGAACTGATATCGAGCACCACGCGACTCACGCCCCGAACTTCGTTCGTGATCCGGCTGGAGATTTTTTGCAGCACATCGTGCGGGATCTTCGCCCAGTCCGCCGTCATCGCGTCGACGCTCTCCACGATCCGCAACGCAATCACGTAGTCGTAAGTGCGTTCGTCACCGAACACGCCCACCGTTCGCACTGGCAGGAAAACGCAGAACGACTGCCAGACTTTGTAATAAAGTCCCGAAGCCATCATCTCCTCGTGCAACACCGCATCGGCGTCGCGAAGGATCTGAAGATTCTCCGCCGTGATCTCGCCCATGACGCGCACGCCCAGGCCGGGGCCGGGGAACGGCTGCCGCCATACCACTTCCTTGGGAAGCCCGAGCGCCGCGCCGACTTTGCGCACCTCGTCCTTGAACAATTCGCGCAACGGTTCGACCAGCTTCAGCTTCATCCGCTCCGGCAGGCCGCCGACATTGTGATGCGTTTTGATGAGCGAGGCCGGATTGTTTCCGATCGAAACGCTCTCGATCACGTCGGGATAAAGCGTGCCCTGCGCGAGGAACTCCGCGCTGCCTTTGATCGAACGCAGCGACTTCTCGAATACCTCCACAAACGTGCGGCCGATGATCTTCCGCTTCTGCTCCGGATCGGTCACGCCTTTCAAACGCCGCAGGAAAAGCTTCGACGCATCCACCACCCGCAGGTCGATGCGGAAATGCTTCGCGTAAAGTTTCTCCACATACTCGCGCTCCCCTTTCCGAATGAGTCCGTTGTCGACGAAGATGCAGGTGAGCTGCTTCCCAATCGCCTTGTGCAACAAGGCCGCCGCGACCGAAGAATCCACGCCGCCGGAAAGCCCGAGGATCACGCGCGACTTGCCGACTTTCTCACGAATCTCCGCGACCGCGTGCGCGATGAAATCCTTGGTCGTCCAATCCTGGCTCGCTCCGCAAATGCCGACGATGAAGTTGCGGATCATGTCCACGCCGCGCTCGGTGTGAAACACCTCGGGATGAAACTGAATGCCGTAAAAGCGGCGTTTCGCGTCCTCGATTCCTGAATACGGCGAGTTTTCCGATACCGCCGTCGCGACGAAACCGGGCGGGAGTTTCGCGAGCTTGTCGCCGTGAGAATTCCAAATGCGCAGCTTGCGCGGCAACCCGGCGAAGAGCTTGCCCGGTCGCTTGATCGTGAGATGGCCGTGGCCGTATTCGCGCGCCTTGCTGTGCTCGACCTTCCCGCCCAGGAAGTGGCCCATCAGCTGCACGCCGTAGCAGATGCCAAGCACCGGCACACCCAGTTCGAAGATCGCCGGATCCGGATGCGGCGCGTTCTTCGCATAAACGCTTTGCGGCCCACCCGAGAGGATGATGCCGATCACGCCTTCCTCGCGCAACTTCGCCGCGGGCGTCGCATAATGATAGATCTTCGAGTAAACCTGACACTCGCGAATCCGGCGGGCGATGACTTGCGTGAGCTGCGAACCGAAGTCCAGGACGGCAATTGTCTGAGGCATGTGCGACGTGGGAAACGGACAGCACAACGCAGACCGCTTGTGGGGCGCAAGCCGCGATTCACCACGGAAAGGAACGGCTTTCCAATCCGCCCGGAGGTGCGCTCCTTCCATCGGACCGCAAACCTCATTCTACAACTCACTCACTGTGAGGCTCCGCGATCAAATCCGCCGCGGAGCGCTTGAACAAAGGCATTGCGAAACAGCGTTCCGATCGTCGACCAGACATCGACTTCGTTGTCCGCAAAGTTCCCGTTGAAGGGCGCACGGGTCGCAACTTGCTCCTCTTGATTGTTCTCGAGCACCGTCGCCACGGCGCTGACCACCTTCTCTTTCGCCCGCTCGAGGATGTTCTTCTCGTCGTCGTTCGCCGTTTCAAACTCCAGATCATGGAAGAGCGGCTTCACGTAGCCGTTGTAAGCGCCACCGCCGGCTTCGACTTCGAAAAACATCTCGAAGGTTCCTCGCGAGACGTCCACGTCGGCATACGCGTTCAGAAAATCGTTGGCCGCCGCCAATTCGACGCCCCGCAGCTCCATGTTGGCCGAGAAGGTCGGCTCCTCCGCAATCGGATTCACCTGAATCTCGGACCGCAGCTGACCGTTGCCCGTCGTCGTCGCTTCGATGCGCACTTTTGCAGGAAGCGGGTCGCCATTCGCCTTCGGCCGATTTTGCAGGTCGCTCGCGACGATGTGGAGATTCTCGACGCCAACCTCGGCCGTCGGATTTTCCGAGCGATCGATGAAACGCACCCGCGTGTTCTTCACTTCCAGCTTGTTCAACTCCATCGGAAACGAATTGCGGAACACATCCTGCCAGCGCTGCACCTCGCGCCTCTTTTGCTGCAGCTCCGCATTGAGCTCGGCCGTGTCGTCTTCCTCCGGGGTCTTGTGGCGTTTGACGACGATGATCTCCGCGCCGTCCACGACCGCGCTGCCGCCGAGCCGACCCGCCAACAACGCACTCGGCGCCAGTCGCATCGAGGCCTTCCGGACATGAACCACCGGCAAATCGCTTTCGTGCCCACGCTCGTAGAGAACGAAATTTTCCACGTCGATCGCCCCGCGCCACAATGCCAGCGTCACCGCATCCGTCCGACCGGCAAAACCGTCGATCGCGGCGAGCTCGCGATTCACGATCGATTTCGCAATCGGCGAACCGACAAAGCGAATCAACACGAGCAGCGTTGCGATCACGACGAGCACGCCCACCCAGCGCCGCCGGCGATGGCGCGACGGCCGCTCTGCTCGCGTCGCGTAAGTTTGGGGGACCAGGGGCGAGCGACGCCGACGCAAACGGGTAAACGTGAGCAAACTCATGCGTTTCCACCCGCTTGCCGGATGCCAACCGTCCAACTCACGAACGCTCAACCCACTCCCCTTCGACGCCGCCTTCTAGTTGGCCGCAACCTGCAAGGTCACGATCACGCGAACCAGCAAACTGCATGATCGCGCGGAAGCTATTTTCGCGTCCGCCCACCCGGTGATGCGGGAACTGCTTTCCTCTCGCGTCGCATTTCGCGCTCGTTGCAATCGACGCTCTCCATGTTTCCTCCACTCGGCACGATCGTCCGCTGTGTGATCCAGCAGCCGGGTTATCCGGGAGTGCTCGCCGCCAATTTCGCGCTCGGCATGGCATCGTCATTCGTCGTGCCGTTCCTCTCGATGTGGGGCACGCTCCACATCGGGATGTCGCCGGTCCTGTTCGGCACGTTCATGACGATCACGTCCGTCAGCGCGATCGTGCTCAGCACCTTGCTTGCGCGTTGGTCAGACAGTCACGTGCCGCGCCGGACCATGCTCATCGTCGGCAGCCTTTGCGGCATGCTCGGCTACTCGGGTTACGCCTTTCTCACCGATGTCACGGCGCTGCTCCTGTGCGGGTCGCTGCTCGTCGGCACGGCGACGGTGAACTTCTCGCAGCTGTTCGCGTTCGTGCGCGAGGAACTCGCGCGACCGGAGAACAAGAGCGCCGACATGCCGCTTTTGATGAGTTTGCTGCGCGTGTCGTTCTCACTCGCCTGGACGGTCGGCCCGGCGATCGGCGCGTGGGTCACGGTGCACTGGGGTTATCGCGGAATCTTCCTCGGGGCCGTGTCGCTCTTCGCGATCTTCCTGGTTTTTGCGCTTCGCTTCGTCCCACACCGGCCGCATCCGCCGGTGGCGCGCCACACGAACCGCCCGTCGCTCATCCGGGTGCTCGCACGAGGAGACGTCGTTTCCACGTTCATCGCGCTGGTGCTGGTTTTCGCCGCGTTCAGCATGAACATGATGAACCTGCCGCTGCTCGTGACGCAGGCGCTCGCCGGCACCAAAGCGGATGTGGGCTGGATCTTCAGCATCGCTCCGGTTTTCGAGGTGCCGCTCATGATCTGGTTCGGACAACTCGCCGCCCGCGGGCATCAGGTGGGATTGATCCGCTTCGGCGTGATCGTTTCCGCCGTCTATTTCGTCGCCCTGATCTTCGCGCAGGCGCCATGGCACATCTACCCGATGCAAATCCTGAGCGCGATCGCCATCGCGATCATGACGAATATCACGATCACGTTCTTGCAGGACATGCTTCCCGGACACACCGGCCTCGCGACCACGCTCTACTCGAATTCGTTCAGCGGCGGCAGCCTGATCGGCTTTCTCACCTTCGGACTTCTGCTCGAACGCGTCGGCTACCGCGGCGTGTTCGTGATCTGCGTCGCACTGTGCGCCGCCGCCCTAGGATTGCTGCTCCTCTCGCGTCTCCGAAATCGGATGACCGCGGTTACGTAGCGGAAGCGGCTACCCGCAGGAAGCGATTCGCTTCGCACCGGCTCCGCCGGAGATGCACCGCGTCCTTCGAAAACGGCACCGCTCCCACCACCCTGGCCCTGCGCGCTTACCAAATAAATAGGCGCGCGAAAATCGCGCGCCTATTTTCAAGAAGGATAACGGTCCGTCTCAGCGAGTGATCGTGAGACGAACGCGAGACCTCGCACTCTTACTTCTTTTTCTTCTTAGCAGCAGTCTTCTTTTTCGGAGCGCTCTTCTTGGCAGCTTTCGCGGATTTCTTGGCCATGTTGTTTTAGGGTTTTTGTTTTGTGCACCGAACGAACGATTGGCTCGTCGGCGCGCCTCCAATTGGCCGATTCAAAATCGTTTTGTAAATGTTAGATTCGCATGTTGTGCGCAGAATTTTTCCACGCGCAAAACACGCCAACGCGCAAAACACGCGGGATTTTTCTCCATGCGCGCTTACTCCGCCGCCCCAATGACGAGGGAAAAATGCGCGGTATCTTCAACGCCGCCGCGCTTCGCCGACACGAACCTCAACTCTCATTCACCATGGAATCACTCGAAAATCTGAACGATCTTTTCCTCCACGAACTCCGCGATCTCTACGACGCGGAGCAACAACTCACGAAGGCGTTGCCGCTTCTCGCGCAGGCCGCGAAGTCGGCACAGCTGCGGGCGAGCTTCGAAGCTCACCTCGAAGAAACGAAGGAGCAGGCTCGCCGGCTCGAGCAGATCTTCAAAGCCGCCGGCGTCTCCGCCGAGGGAAAACCCTGCAAGGCGATGGCCGGGCTCATCGCCGAAGCGAAGGAATTGCTGGACCACGACGCCGATCCTGAAGTGCTCGATGCCGCGCTGATTGTCGCCGCACAAAAGGTGGAGCACTACGAGATCGCCGGCTATGGCAGCGTCAGCACTTTCGCGCGGGTGCTCGGCTACAACGACGCGGCGAAGCTGCTGAAACAGACGATCGCCGAAGAAGAGCGCACCGACAAAAAGCTCACGCAGCTTTCCGAGCAGTTGAACTCGAAAGCCGCGACCGCCGATCAGGCGGCCCACACATGATCGATGTTGAACGCCAGGAGGCGGGGTCTTCGGACCTCGCCTTCTTTTTTAGGCTTCCGACGCAGCGCGCGCGAGACGCCGCCGACCGATCACGTGCGCCGAGAACCAGCAAACCTGAGCCCAAGCCACACCGGCCGCCCAGCCGGCGACCACGTCCGTCGGATAGTGAACCCCCAAGTAAACGCGGCTGAATCCGATCACGAAGCTCAACAACAACGCGGCGGCGAAAATGTAGATCCTCTCCCATGGCTTTCCCGCCATACGCGCGAGCAACACCGCAATCGTCAGATAAATCGTCGCCGACGACATCGCGTGTCCGCTGGGGAAACTCAACGAATCGATTTCGATTAACCGCAGCGGTTCTTCAGGACGCGTCCGACCAAAGAACGATTTCAGCATCGTGTTCAGCGTTGCCCCTCCGATCGAGGCCGCCGCCAGGAAGAGCGCCGCGGCGAAGCGGCGCGAGAAGAGCAGAAAGCCCACGATGAGCGTCACCGTGGTTCCGAGCACCGCTCCGCTGCCGAGCGCCGTGATGTCGCGAGCCACCTCCACCATCTTCGCCGGCCCCAACGGCTCGCCCGTTTGCGGCTCGCGCAGCAGGCGCATGAGATCCATTTCGATATGCAGGTATTCCTCCTCCCGGACCTCGTCCGCGATCGCCCCAAACACCCAGGCGGCGAAGAGCAGGACGCCGAGATTGAACAGCGCCAGCGGCCCAAGCGCGAGGAGCCGCTGAAACCAAGCTTTGCTGCGGGCGATCATCGCCGCCGTTGGACCGCTACTTCCGGCTTTCGAGCCACGCGTCGAAACGCGATTCAAGGATCGCGAGGGGCAACGATCCTTCTTCGAGCACGTGGTCGTGGAAGGCACGGATGTCCCACTTCGCGCCAAGTTCCTTTTCTGCGCGCGCTCGCAATTCGAGAATCTTCAACTGCCCGAGCTTGTAAGACAGCGCTTGCGCCGGAATCGCCATGTAGCGTTCGACCTCGGCCTGGTGCTTCGCCTCGTCGCCGCCTTCCTGCTCGATGATGTAGGCGAGGGCCTGTTCGCGGGACCAGCCTTTGGCATGCAGGCCGGTGTCGAGCACCAGCCGCACGGCGCGGTGCATGTCTCCAAGCAGCATGCCGAGGTATTGGTAAGGATCGGTGTAGAGTCCGAGCTCACGGCCGAGACTTTCGGTGTAGAGCGCCCAGCCTTCGACATAGGCGCTGTTCCAACCGAAACGCCGAAAGCGCGGCAGCGACTTGTTCTCGAGCGTGAGCGCGATTTGGAAATGATGACCGGGAATCGCTTCGTGAAGAAAAAGGTTCTCCATCCGCGGCGTGCGGCTTTTGCGCGGATCGACGATCGGCACGTAGAAGATCCCCGGACGCGAACCGTCGTCGGCCGCCGGCATGTATTCGGCCGACGCCGTGGCCGCGCGAAATTTTTCCGTGGCACGAATCTCGAACGGCGTGCGCGGCACACGGCCGAAGAAATGGGGAACCTGCGCGGCGAGACGCGCTTCGATCGCGCGATACGCATCGAGCACTTCCTCTTCCGTGTTGAACGGAGCAAACTGCGGGTCCGTTGCGACGAAGTTCAAGAAATCGAACAACGATCCTTGAAAGCCGACCTGCCGCTGCACGTTTTCCATCTCGGTCCGAATGCGGGCAACCTCGCGACGACCCAATTCGTGGATCTGATCGGGCGCGAGGTTCGTAGTCGTCCAAAATTGGATAAGGTAGGCATACATCTCCGCGCCGCCCGGAATCGCACCCATGCCGGCGGTCTCGCGGCATTTCGGGAGATACTCCGTCGCGATGAACGCGTGCAGTCGGCGGTAAGCCGGAATGATGACCTCGCGAATCGCCACGAGATAATCGCGGCGAAGTTTTTCCTGCGCGGCGGGCGACAAATCGGCCGGCAGCTTCTTCAGCGGAGCGAAGAAGATGTTCTTTTCAGGATCGTCGGACATCAGGGGCTCATACTGCGGCAGCGTGCGCTCCATCAGAATGCGCGGCTGCACAATCCCCTTCGCGATGCCCTCGCGCATGTTCACGATCGCGGTGTCAGCCCACGCACTGAACCCCTGGGCGCGAGCGATGAAGTTGCGAAAGTCCCGCTCCGTCTTGAAAGGATGGATACTCGAACCTGCGCCCATCTGCGCGAAGGTCAGCGCCCCTGAGTAGAATTGGTTGATCGGAAGCAAATGCGTCGGTTGCTCGAGACCGAAGCGACGCGTTTCGAGGGTCCATTTCAGGACATCGTAGCTGAGCTGGTCCGACGCCGACAAAGCGGCCCGGTCGAATTTCGCGAGTTCCGAAAGCATGCGCTCGGTGAACGCCGCATCCTTTGCGCGGTGCTCTGCGCCAATGTCGTTCGGCCAGACGTGCTCGTAACGTTTGTCGCTGTCGCCGTTGCCCGCGGCTTCCACCGGAGAAATCGCGAGAAGCTGTTCGTAGTAGGAATCCAGGAGTTCGTCGAAGGGCGCGCCGCCCGCCGTGGCGAGGCCGATCGAAACGCCGGCAAGAAAAAGGTAACGTCGGAACTGCATGCGCGTGAAGCGTGCGCAGCCCCTCCAAGGGGTCAAAACGTCAATCGCTTCTCCACCGACCCGCCCTCCACGCCGCGAGACTGGCCAACAACAAACAGGCGCCTCCCGCCACCAGCACGTGCAGCCACGAGGAAAGCACCTTCGGTATGAGCCAGGAGAGCGTGCCCACTTCGATGGGCGCCGTGAACGCAAACGCGGATCCGGATTCGCCGCGCGCGACCACACGAACCGAATCTTCGCCAGGCATGAAGTTGATCGTTTTCCAGCGCGTCCCGCTTGCGACCGTTCCGAGCGGCGGCACGAGGCTGCCATCGCTCCGCTCCAACCAAAGACCTGCATCGCTCGAGTCCGCCGCGCCGCGAACCCTGAATCGCAGCACGCGCATGCCCACGCGCTCGACCGGCTCGCTCACGTAGTGTTGCTCGCGCGGCAGGTCGGCGGTGGGACTAAATACACGCTGCGCAGATGAGGCTTCGAATCCAACCGAGCGATCCGCGTCGCGCCGAAGCTCGAGCGGCGGCACGAGGCTCGGACTCAAACGAGCGCGCATGCGGGGATCGCGGAGGAGATCGCGAGCCAGTTCGAACTGCGGCAGGAAACTTCGGACGAGAGGATCTTTTGCGAGCGCCTGCTCGTCGTCGGTGGCGAGAAACTCGCGAACGACCGTTTGCTGCCTCACAAAATAGTCCCGCCATTCGCCGAGCACGCGACCGAGTTCCTCCGGACAATTCACGCGCCAGCATCCCGCGCCGAGCAGCGTCAGCCAAAGCACGGCGGCGACGGCCCAAATGCGCCTATGCTCCCGTGCGTTCGACCACAGCGATACGACCGCCGTGGCGCTGACGAACAACGCCACCGTGAGCACGTCTTGGTAGCGCACCGCGATTGTTCCGGGCGACGAGCCGCGTCCGAACGCGAACGCAGCAATCATCAATCCGCACCAAAGCCCCAGCGCTACGAGGCCCCGATGCGCGCTGTGTTCTTGCCGCCGAACCGCGAACCAGCACCACGGCACGATCAACACGGCGCCCCACCACGACGGCAACGGCCATGCGAGCAGATAGGCAAAGGCCGCAAGGAACTGCGACAGCGATTGCACGCGGGCCTCGTGAGCGACGGGAGCCGCCGGAAAGCTCCACCAGGCGATCGCGATGAGCAGGGTGTTGACCACGAGTGTGACGATCGCGCGCCGCCGATTTTCGCCCCGCACAACGTCGAACACAGAAAGTATCCAAACCGCGGATGCGGACATGACCCCGGCGGCCATCGAGAAAAGTCCGAGCAGCCCCGCGCCTTGAGCGAGGAACCAATACCAATCGAGACGTTCCCGCATGGACCCCAGGACATGCCACGCTCCGAGCAGCAGAAGGAGATAGAATTGCGACTGAAAGCCCCAGAGCGCGTTTTCGTAGTTGGCGGGTTGAGCGAACAACACGATGGCAACGAGTCCCACCACGAGAGCGCCACGCGCAGACAGATGCCGGCGGGCGAACTCCACGAGTGTTCCGACCGCGAGAAGATAGATCCCAAGATTCACCACCATCTGGAGGCGGGCGTCCCATTGGCCGTTGAGCCAGAACTCGGCCATCGCGAGCAGCCGCGTCAGCGCAGGGCGATGCTCGCTATGCGGATAGAAGAAGATCCGCCATTCGAGGTTTCCATCGAACCAGTTCCGGTAAAAACCCTCGGCGGTCCATTGATCGTGAAAAGGCTGGTCGCTGCTGTAGTGGAAAATCAACCACAGCCGCGCGCCCGCGACGCAGAGCACCACGGCAACGGTGAGAAGCCAGCCGGGAACACGGCCCAAGACAGCGCCGGCGCGCGATCGTAACTGCGGGAGGACGGAGGGGCTCGCCGGGACGGAGGTCGCTGGATGCACGGAGCCGGAGTGCTAGAACTTCAACCGCGTGTTCTCGTGACCGCACGCCGGGCACTTCGCGAGCTCGGTGCCGACCACGGCGGTGTAAAGTTCGTTGCACCGGATGCAGTGGAACGTCGTCTTGCGGCGCTCGCGCTCGAAGGTGCGGTGATCGCGCCGGTCATACCAAAGCCAAAGCCCGAGGAAAACGATCGCGACGAGCGTGCAGTAAACGATGACGGCGGGAGTGAGATCGAGCATGCGGACGGGCTCCAGCAACGTGGCAGATTTGCCGTTTGCTGCGAAGCGAAGAATCCGAGCCGCGCTTCCGCGCGAAAAAAAAACGCGCCGACGGCGAGTCGGCGCGTTGAGAATGCGAGAGGTGAACAAGCCCGGCGGGTCGCCGGGCTCCACCTTACTTCTGCTCTTCGGTCGCGGGAGCGGCTTCGGTCGAAGCAGCGGCAGCGGCTTCGGCGGCGGGCGTCGCTGCCTTGGACTTCTTGCCCTTGGACTTCGACGCTTTCTTGCCCTTCGACTTCTTGTAGCCGGGATCGTCGGCTTTCACCAACTCGATCAAGGCCATCTCAGCGGCGTCGCTGAGGCGCGCGCCGAGCTTGTAGATGCGGGTGTAGCCGCCGTTGCGGTTAACGAACTCCTTGTAGGTTTCGTTGAACAGCTTGGTGATGGCGTCTTCGTTGCGAACGTCGGCCAGTGCCAGACGACGGAGGTGGATCGCGTCCTTCTTCTCGGTTTTCGCCGCGGCTTTCTTGGCCTTGGTGATGACCTTCTCGATGAAGGGGCGAAGGGCCTTGGCCTTCGTCAGTGTGGTTTGGATACGGCCGTGCTCGATGAGCGACGCAGCCATGTTGGAAAGCATCGCGCGGCGATGCTCGACGGTCACGCCGAGGGAGGCGCGGTGTTTGTTGTGACGCATTGTTGTATTGGTTTAGGACGTCTCCCGATCGGCGATCCGGTCGCAGCGTGACGCGGCAGCGGACGGCGCGAGAGACGAAAGGATTTTCGAATTTGGATTTTCGATTTTCGATCGCGGCGGAGAGCCCTGGATTTTCGAAAGCCGAAGCAATCGAAAATCCACGATCGAAAACCGAAGTTAGGCGTTAGCCTTCCTTCTTCGTGTCGAGGAGGCGCTCGTCGAACTTCATGCCGAGCGAGAGTCCGAGGGCTTCGAGCTTCTCCTTGATTTCGTTGAGCGACTTCTTGCCGAAGTTGCGATACTTGAGCATCTCCTGCTCGGTCTTCATCGCGAGCTCGCCGACGGTGGTGATGTTCGCGTTGTTCAAGCAGTTCGCCGCGCGGACGGAGAGCTCGATTTCGTTGACCGACATGTTGAGGAGCTTGCGGAGCTTGTTCTGCTCTTCGCTGACCTCGGACTGCTGGTTCTCGAACTCGTAGGTCTCCTGGCTGACGCGGTCGAAGACATCGAGGTGATGCTTCAGGATCGACGCGGCCTGCTTGAGGGCGTCGTCCGGCGTGATGCGGCCGTCCGTCCAGATTTCGAGCACGAGCTTGTCGTAATCGGTGATCTGGCCGACGCGGGTCGCTTCGACCGCATACTTCACGAGGCGCACGGGCGAGAAGAGCGAGTCGATCGGAATGACGCCGATGGCTTGATCTTCCTTCTTGTTGGCTTCGCCCGGGTAGTAGCCGCGGCCGGTTTTGATCTCGATTTCCGCGTCGAAGTTCTTGCGGGTGTCGAGCGTGCAGATGACCTGCTCCGGATTGATGATCTGGATGTTGGCGTCCTGCTGAATATCGGCGGCGGTGACGACGCCGCTTTTCGTGGCGCGGATGCTGAGGGTGATCGGCTCGCGTTTTTGGGAGACGATGAGCACCTTCTTCAGGTTGAGAACGATGTCGGTGACGTCCTCGACGACCCCGTCGATGGACTGGAACTCGTGATTCACGCCATCGATCTTGATCGACGAAATGGCGGCGCCCTCGATGGAGCTCAGGAGAACGCGACGCAGGGAGTTGCCGACCGTGTGGCCGTAGCCGGCCTCGAAAGGCTCAGCGATGAACTTGGCGTAGGTCGGCGTTGCGCCTTCCTCGACCTTCGTGAGTTTGGACGGGAGTTCGAACTTTCCGAGACGTTTGGGCATGGCGGTGAGTGCGGACGTTAAGAGGTTGTTGAGGCGTGTAACAGGAGCCGCCGATTAGAAGCGCGAGTAGAACTCGACGATCAGCTGCTCGTTGATGCCCTGCTCCATTTCGTCGCGGTTTGGCAGGCGGTTGACGGTAGCCTTGAACGCTTCCGCGTTCATGGTGAGCCAGCCGGGGACGTTGCGGATGCGGTTCTCTTCGAGATTGCGCGTGGCGAGCTGGCGCGACGCGGGAGAGTTTTTGACTTCGATCTCGTCGCCGGCCTTCACGCTGTAGGAAGCGATGTCGACCTTGTGGCCGTTCACGCGGATGTGGCCGTGGTTGACGAACTGGCGGGCGGCGGCGCGGCTCTTGGCGAGACCGAGAAGATAAACGACGGAATCGAGGCGCGTCTCGAGGAGCTGCAGGAAGCGTTCGCCGGTGACGCCGCGCTCGTTCTTGGCGATTTCGAAGATGCGGCGGAATTGGCGCTCGAGGAGGCCGTAGATGTAACGGAGCTTCTGCTTTTCGTTGAGACCGAGGGCGTATTCGGAGACTTTACGGCGAAGCTTCGGGCCGTGCTGGCCGGGCGGATACGAGCGGCGTTCGAAGGCCTTGCCCGAGCCGAGAAGCTGCTGGCCGAAGCGACGGCTGATGCGGGTGGTTGGACCGGTGTAACGAGCCATGTTCTGTTAGTTTGAAATTTGAGATTGGAAATTTGAGATCCCGTGCGAGCGACGGTTACACGCGGCGGCGTTTGCGCGGGCGGCAGCCGTTATGCGGGACGGGCGTGACGTCGATGATCGAGGTGATCTCGAGGCCGATCGCCTGCAGGGCGCGGATCGCGGAGTCGCGACCGAGGCCGGGGCCGGAAACGCGAATGACGATGTCCTTCAAACCGTGCGACATCGCGTTGCGGGCGGCGTCCTGAGCGACGACCTGCGCGGCGTAGGCCGTGGATTTGCGGGAGCCGCGGAAGTTGCACTTGCCGGCGGAGGACCACGAGATCACGCGGCCTTGCTGGTCGGTGATGGAGACGATCGTGTTGTTGAAAGAGGCGAGCACGTTGGCGATGCCGGACGTGACGTTCTTCGAACCCTTGGCCTTGCGGACCTTGATGACGCCGAGTTCTTCCTTGAGGAGATCTTCAGCGGTCGGCTGCTTGGCCACACCACCGACGAGCTCAACCGGCTTTTCGGCGGGAGCGGGTGCGGCGGCGGCGCCTTCAGCGGCGGGAGCAGCGGCCTTGGGGGCCTTGGCTTTCTTCTCGGGCTTTTCGGCGGGCGCGGCAGCGCCTTCAACGGCGACCGTGGCGGCCTTGATCGGCTTCTCTTTTTTCGGGGCGGACTTTTCTTCGGCCATGTTCGTAAAGGATTATTCTTTGGCTTTGGTGACGCCGACGGTGCGGCGCGGGCCCTTGCGCGTGCGGGCGTTGGTGGAGGTGCGCTGACCGCGAACCGGAAGGCTGCGGCGATGGCGAACGCCCCGGTAGCAATTGATCGCCTGGAGGCGCTTGAGATTGCCGGCGATCTCGCGGCGGAGGTCACCTTCGAGCACCCACTTGTGCTCGCCGATGATGTTGATGATCTTATTCAGCTGCTCCTCGGTGAGATCCTGAGCGCGCATGTCGGGATTCAGACCCGCTTCTTTCACGAGGAGATCGGCCCGCGAGGGGCCGATGCCGTTGATGTAACGGAGGGAATACGCGACTTTCTTTTTCGCGGGGAGTTCTACGCCGAGGAGACGAGGCATATTGAGTTCTTAGTTGAGAGTTAAGTGTTGAGAGGGATGAGAAAGGGAAAGGGATTAGGAATCTTGAGCGCGAGGGACGGTGAGGATTTCGGGGCCGTTCTCCGTCGTGAGAACCGTATGCTCGAAATGGGCCGAGGGAGATCCGTCGGCGGTCACGCACGTCCAGCCATCTGAAAGGATCTTCGTCTTATGGCCGCCGAGATTTACCATGGGCTCGATCGCGAGTGTCATGCCGGGCTTGATACGATCGCCGGAACCGCGCCGGCCGAAGTTCGGAATTTCGGGAGGTTCGTGCATCGAAGCGCCGACGCCGTGACCGACCATGTCGCGGACGACGCTGAAGCCATTGGATTCGACGTGTTGCTGGATCGCGTGAGAGATATCGCCGATGCGATTTCCGACGACGGCCTGGCGGATGCCAAGATCGAGGGCTTCGCGGCTGACGCGAAGGAGTCGCTCGAGGCCGGGCTGGATGTTACCGACGGGCACGGTGTAGGCGTTGTCGCCGACGTATCCGTTATACCATACAACGATGTCGAGGGAGACGATGTCGCCATCGCGCAGGACGCGTCGAAACGACGGGATGCCGTGAACGACTTCGTCGTTGACCGAGATGCAGGTATGCGCCGGGTAGCGATGATGGCCGTGTTGGTAGCCGTAACAGGCGCTGCGGGCTCCGAGGCGCGCGATCCAATCGCGTCCAGCCTCTTCCAAGTCTTGCGTAGTGATGCCAGGGCGCACGAGCGGCTTGAGGTTCTCAAGCACCGTCGCGGCGATGGCGCACGCCTCGCGCATTTTCGCGATTCCATCTTTCGATTTGATCGGGATCGTCATGCGGCAAGGTCGCCGGCCTCAAGGACGAGGCCGAGCGTGCGATAATGTTCAACGAGCGACTCGCTGGAGCCGGTGCCGGCGAGAACCCCATCGAGGGATTCGTCGCGAGCGTCGAGCCATTCGTCGAACACTTTAGCTTGGAGCAGCGTAGCCGGGAATTCTGTGAGAAGAAATCCCGCATCAGGTTTGCGCGTGAAGAACCACTTTCGCATCGGGGCGAGTGTGGCCGCTTCTTCCGCCGCGGCCGAAGCCGGGCGACGCGAAATCTCCGACCGCATCAGTTTGGCGGGAGAGACGTGCTCAAGATTCAAAGAACGGGCTCGGTCCATCAGCTTTTCGAAGGGAAAAACGGGTGAACCGAGGACAAGGAGCTTGGTTTTGGCGTGAAGGCCGAGCCGAGCGAAAAGGTCGTTGATGGGGGCCATCGCCACCCGAGTAAAGCACTAAAGTGCGAACCGTTGGATGGCCCACGCCGCGATGCCGACCAAGAAGATCGCCGTGACGGGAAGACCAAGTTTCAGCAAGGCTTCGGAGCTGACGGCCTCGCCGCTCATGCCGGTTGGAGTCGCACTGCGCGCCCGGATACGGCCCTTCTTCAAGAAGCCGTCGTAGTGGCGTTGCAGCAGGAAGGTCTCGACCTGGCGCATGGTGTCGAGGACGACGCCCACCGTGATCAACATGCCGGTGCCGCCGAAGAAGATCGCGATGCGTTGCGGAACGTTGAGTTCGAACAGCAACACATCCGGCATCACGGCAATGACCGTCAGGAAGATCGCACCCGCCAAGGTGAGGCGCGTCATGATGAAGTCCAGGAACTGAGCCGTCGGCTCGCCGGGGCGCACGCCGGGGACGTAGCCGCCGTATTTCTTCAAGTCGTCGGCGATCTGGATCGGTTTGAACATCACGGACACCCAGAAGTAGCTGAAGAAAAGGATCAGCGAGGTGTAGATGAGGTAGTAAACCCAGTTGCCACTGACGAGCTTCTCGGAGAATTCGACAAGGAACTTGATGTTAAACGCCGCGCCGAGCTGGGAGAAAATCTGCTGCGGGAAGAGGAGAATCGCACTCGCGAAGATCACGGGCATGACGCCGGAGTAGTTGACCTTCAAAGGAAGGAACGAGCTTTGACCGCCCATGACCTTGTTGCCGACCACGCGTTTCGCGTATTGGACCGGGATCTTCCGCTGGCCTTGGACGACCATGATGATTCCCATCACCACGACGATGAAGAGCGCGAGCATGATGACGGCCTGCGGAACGCCGAGGTTGGGGCCGGTGCCGACCGGGCGGAAGAAGAGCTGGTAGGTTTGCGCCGCGGCGCCGGGGATGTCGGCCAGAATGCCGACGGTAATCAGGAGCGAGACGCCGTTGCCGATGCCTCGCTGCGTGATCTGTTCGCCGAGCCACATCAGCAGCATCGTGCCCGCGGTCATGAAGATCACCGATGTTATCAGGAAGCTGACTTTGCTTACTATGACGATACTCCCGTATGTGTTTACGTCGTAGCCGGGGAAGAGCCGTCCGGGATTCTCCAAAGCCAGAATCAGCAGCGTGCCTTGCACCAAGCAGATCAGGACGGTCGCGTAGCGGGTGTATTGCGTCAGCTTCTGCCGGCCGACGTCACCTTCCTGCTGCAAACGGCTCAGCGCCGGCACCACCGCGGTCATCAACTGAAAGATGATGGACGCGCTGATGTAAGGCATGATGCCCAATGCGCAGATCGCGCCCTTCGTGAGCGCGCCGCCGGTGAACATGTTGTAGAGGCCGACGAGCGTGCCTTCGCCCTGCGCCGTCTGATCGGCGAAGAAGTGCTGCAACGGACCGGGATCGATGCCGGGCAGCGGAATGTTGGCACCCACGCGAGCGACAAACAAAAGCGCGAGCGTGTAGAAGATCCGCGAGCGAAGCTCCGGAATCTTCAGCGAATTGGTGAAGGCGGAAAACATTGGGAGTTTCGAATTTCGATTTCCGATTTTCGATTCGTCAAACCTGATTCAGGCGCCGCCCGAATCGAAAATCCGAGATCGAAAATCGAAAAGGGCCGTTAGGCCGTAATCGCCTGACCGCCCGCCTTTTCGATCTTGGCCTTGGCGGACTCGGAGAACTTGGCGGCGGTGACCTTCAGCGCACGGCCGATTTCGCCGTTGCCGAGGATCTTGACCGACTTTTCGCCGGCGCGGATCAGGCCGTTGGCGGCGAGGACTTCCGCGGTGACTTCGTTGACGCTTGCGTCGAGCGACGCGAGATCGCCGACGTTCACGATCGGAAGCTCGGTGCGGAAGTTGAATTGGTTGAAGCCGCGGTGCGGGAGCTTGCGGTAGAGGGGCATCTGGCCGCCTTCGAAACCGGGGCGGATACTGCCGCCGGAGCGGGCCGTCTGGCCCTTGCCGCCGCGACCGGAGGTCTTGCCGTGGCCGCCGCCTTCGCCGCAGCCAACGCGCTTCTTGCGGTGCACGGCACCGGGGACGTTCTTGAGTTCGTGGAGTTTCATTGGGTTCCTCTATGGGCGCCCTGCTCCGCTTCGTTCGCGCGGAGAGGACTCGGATTTGTAGTGAAAATTCGGATGCGGAAAGGACGTCTCGAAGAGGCGTCCTTCCCGGGCGCGGCGATTATTTGCGGAGGGCCGAAATGTCGTCGCGGAGCCGGAGTTGCAGCAGGCCGTTGAGCGTGGCGTGCACGACGGCGATGTGGTTGTTGGAACCCATCGATTTCGTGAGCACGTTCTTGACGCCGGCCGCCTCGAGGACCGCGCGGACGCCGCCGCCGGCGATGAGGCCGGTGCCGGTCGTGGCGGGCCGGAGGAGGACTTTGCCGCCGTCGGCGATACCGAGCACGTCGTGGGGAATCGTGTCGCCCTTGAGCTTCACGTTGACCATGTGCTTGTGGGCGTTGGCGGTGCCCTTCTTGATCGCGTCGGGAACTTCGTTGGCCTTGCCGTAGCCGATGCCGATCTTGCCCTTGCCGTCGCCGACAACGGCGAGCGCGGCGAAGCTGAAGCGGCGGCCACCCTTGACGACCTTGGCGCAGCGGTTGATGAAGACGACCTTCTCGATCATCTGCGGGCCGTCGCCCTCCTGGGGGCGATCGCGGTTGTCGCGGCGTTGACCGCCGGGGCCGCCACGGTTCGGACCACCGCGATTGGGGCCGCGGTTGAACTGACGGGGCTGGCGCGTCGGAGCGGAAGGAGTGGTTGTCTCGGGAGCGGCGGCTTCGGGAGCGGGCGCGGAAGTGGGTTCGGTGCTCATGCGGTTTTTAGAATTGGAGACCACCTTCGCGCGCGGCGTCGGCGAATTGTTTCACTTTGCCATGATAGCGAGCGCCGCTGCGGTCGAAGACGACCGAGCTGATGCCGGCCGCTTTCGCCTTTTCGGCGAACGCCGTGCCGAGCGCTTTGGCGCCGGCGAGGTTGGCGGCGAGCTTCTGCTTGCGCAGCTCGGCATCGAGCGTGCCGAGAAACACGAGCGTGGCGCCCTTGTCGTCGTCGATCGCTTGAGCGTAGATGTGCTTCGTCGTGAAACGCACGGCGAGACGCGGGCGGGCGGCGGTGCCTTGAACTTTCTTGCGAATTCTCCAGCGGCGTTTCTGCAGGAGATCGGCTTTGCGAATGGTATTGCTCATCGGAGCGAAGATTTTGCTGAGGTTGAACGTTAGGCGACGGTCTTGCCTTCCTTGCGGCGGACGCGCTCGCCGACGATGCGCACGCCCTTGCCCTTGTAGGGTTCCGGCGGGTAGTAGCCGCGGATTTCCGCGGTGACGGCTCCGACGAGCTGCTTGTCCGCGCCCTCGACCTTGACCTTCGTCTGGTCGGTGACGGTGACTTTGATGCCCTCGGGGATGTCCATCAGAATCGGGTGCGAGTAGCCGAGCGCGAGGTCGAGCTGCTTGCCCTTGAGGGCGGCCTTGAAACCGACGCCCTGAATTTCGAGCTCCTTCACATAGCCTTCCGAAACGCCTTTGACCATGCCGGCGACGACGGAGCGGACGGTGCCATACATCGCGTTCGCGAAGCGGCTCTCCTCGGTGGGAGCGAAGGTGATCTTCTTGTCACCGACGGTGACTTTCACGACGGGAGCGAAGGACTTCTGGACCTTGCCCTTGGGACCCTCGACGAGAACGACGCCGTTGTTGACGGACACCTTCACTTTGTCGGGGATGGAAACGGGTTGTTTGCCGATGCGGCTCATGTTCTTGGCAGGTTACCAGACGTTGCAGATCAGTTCGCCACCGGCCTTGTTGCGGCGGCAATCGGCGTCCTTCATCAAGCCTTTCGAGGTCGAGACGATGCTGATGCCGAGGCCGTTGAGGACGCGCGGGATTTCCGTGTAGCCAAAATAGAGGCGGCGGCCGGGCGTGGAAACGCGGGTGAGGCCGGTGATGGCGGGAGCGCCGTCGACGTATTTCAACGCGACGATGAGGGTCTTGTGACCCGCTTCGCTGGTGCCGGTCCGGTAGTCGGCGATGTAGCCTTCGGCCTTGAGGATGGCGGCGATCGCTTCGCGCAACTTGGAGTGCGGCGAGGTGGTCTCGGCCTGTTGGGCGCGCGACGCATTGCGGAGGCGCGTCAGAAAATCACTGATCGGGTCGGTCATGGGATGGATGTTTGAATGCGGCCGCGCGGGTCATATCCGACCCCCGTGGGCCAAAGGAATTACCAGGAGGATTTCGTGACGCCCGGGATCTTGCCGGCGAGTGCGAGCTCGCGGAATTGGATACGGGAGACGCCGAACTTGCGGTTGTAGGCGCGCGGGCGGCCGCTGAGCGAGCAGCGGTTGCGAACGCGGACCGGGGACGAATTCTTCGGAAGCTTCTGGAGCTTCTTCTGGGCGGCGAAAAACTCCTCGTCGGTGGTGGCGGGATTCAGGAGGGTCGCCTTCAGCTCGGCGCGTTTGGCGCTGAACTTGGCGACGAGACGCTTGCGCTTTTCGTTGCGCTCGATGGCGGAGGTCTTGGGCATGGTCGTTAGAAATTAGGCGGCTTTGGGCGCTGCACCTTCCGCGCGGCGGAACGGCATTCCGAGCAGGCGGAGGAGCTCGCGGCCTTCATCGTCCGTCTTGGCGCTGGTCACGAACGTGACGTCGAGGCCCATGTGCTTCTTCACGTTTTCCACGGTGATTTCCGGGAAGATCGTGTGGTCGGTGATGCCGAGATTGTAATTGCCCTGGCCGTCCAGCTTGGAACCGACGCCGCGGAAGTCGCGGATGGTCGGAAGAGCGACGGCGATGAGGCGTTGGAGGAACTCCCACATCGAGGGGCCGCGCAGCGTGACGCTGCAGCCGACGACTTGATTGGGCTTCAGCTTGAAGTTCGCGATGGCGCGGCGGGACTTGTTGAGGATCGGCTTCTGGCCGGCGATGAGGCCCAGGTCGCGCTGGATGTCGCTGATTTGATTCTTGTCGGCGTCGGAATCGATGCCGGTGTTCAGCACGATCTTCAGCAGGCGCGGAACTTGATGCTTATTCTTGTAGCCGCGGCTCTTGACGAGCTCAGGGGCAACCTGCTCGACGTAAACTTTTTTGAGGGAGGGAACGTAGCTCATTTGGATGTGCCCGCGATTACCGACCGCGAGGCGATTGAGAGTGATGTGAGAGTAGAAAAGCGCTCAGTAACGCAGGCGCGGGGCCGGCTTGGCAAGCGCTGTTTCGCGTCAGGCTTTGGAGGCTTCGGGTTTCTTGCGTTTGCTGGCGTCGAAGACCGATTGCAGCATCAGGTTGCTGATGGCGATCGAGCCTTCGCGCTCGGCGATGGTGCCCTGCGGATGCTCCTGCGACTTCTTGAGGTGGCGCTTGATCATGCCGAGGCCTTCGACGCGGGCGCGCTGCTTCGACGGGAGGATCTCGAGGATCTTGCCCGACTTGCCCTTTTGGGAGCCGGCGATGACGACGACCTGGTCGCCGCGTTTGACGTGAAATTTCTGGGCCATGTTAGAGGACCTCCGGCGCGAGCGAGATGATCTTCATGAAGTTCTTCGCACGCAGTTCGCGGGCGACGGGGCCGAAGATGCGGGTGCCCTTCGGATTGTTGGTGGCGTCGATGATGACGATGGCGTTGCTGTCGAAGCGCAGGTAGCTGCCGTCGGCACGACGGACGGGCGCCTTGGTGCGAACGACGACGGCCTTGTGGACCTCGCCCTTCTTCACGGTGGCTTCGGTGGAGCTTTGCTTGATGTGGACGGTGACGATGTCACCGACCGCGGCCGTGTCGGTGTTCTGGCCCTTGCGGGAGATCATCGCGGCTTTGCGGGCGCCGGTGTTGTCGGCGACGTCGAGAATGGAGCGCAGTTGAATCATGGCAGGCCTCCGGAGGTTTCAGTTGTTAAAAGGATCAAGCCTGCGGAGCGGGCGTGGTGGTGGCGGACGTGTCGGCCGTCTTGGTGGGCACCTGGGCGGCAACGTCCGTTTCGGTGATGGCGAGAGCGTCGGTCGTGATGGCCTTTTCGAGGACCGAAACGATGCGCCAGCGCTTGAGGCGGCTGAGCGGACGGGTTTCCATCACTTCGACCTTATCGCCGACCTTGGTCTCGTTCTTCTCGTCGTGGACGTGGAGAACGGTCTGGCGGTTGATGATCTTGTGGTAGAGCGGATGCGGCGACTTGTAGGCGACCGTGACTTTCACGGACTTGTCGCCGGAGCGGCTGCTGACGTGACCGACTTGGGTGCGGCGCTTGTTGCGTTGGCCGGGTGCGGGAGAGGACATGGCTTTGACTTAGTTGGGGCGCGGTGCTCAGGCAGCGGCCGGCGCTTTCTTCTTCTTTTCGTTCAGGATGGTTTCGAGGCGCGCGATGTCCTTCCGGAGGCTGCGGATCTCGTGGGTCTTCTCGACCTGGCCCGTGTGCTTGCGCAGACGGAGCTGGAGGAGCTGCTCACGCGTCTCGCGGAGCTTGGTGGTGATCTCGGCCGGGGCGAGATCGCGGATTTCTTTGGAAGTCATGACGGGCGTTCGGACGTTGTTAAACTTTAGGCCGCGTTCGTGTCGCGTTGGATGAAGCGGCAGTGGAACGGCAGCTTCGCGTCGGCGAGGCGGAAAGCCTCCTTGGCGACGGTGGCGGGCACGCCGGCGAGTTCGAACAAGATCGCGCCGGGCTTGATGACGGCGACGTAGAACTCGACCGGGCCCTTACCTTGACCCATGCGGACTTCGGCGGGCTTTTTGGTGACGGGCTTGTGCGGGAAAACGCGGATCCAGAGTTTACCCTTGCGCTTCAGGTGGCGCGAGATGGTCACACGGGCCGCTTCGATCTGCTGACCGGTCATGGGGCCGCGGGTGAGGGACTGCAGGCCGTAATCGCCGAAGGCGAGCGTGTTGCCGCGCTTGGCATTACCGGAGCGCGTGCCTTTCTGCGTCTTACGGTATTTCGTGCGGGAGGGAGCGAGAGCCATGGGAATTTTCGATTTTAGATTTTAGATTTCCGGTTGGGATGCCGCGGAGTGGCGCGTGGCCTTCCCTCCGCAGCGGGCAATCAGCGATCGGAAATTTCTAATCAGTTGTTGTCGGACTCCTTTTTGCAGATCCAGCACTTGACGCCGATCTTGCCGTAAACGGTGAGGGCTTCGGAGAAGCCGTAGTCGATGTTCTCGCGGAGAGTGTGGAGCGGAACGCGGCCCTTGCGCTGCCATTCGCGGCGGGCGATGTCGGCGCCGCCGAGACGGCCGGAGCACTGGATACGGATGCCTTCGGCGCCGAGCGTCATGGCCATTTCCACGGCCTTCTTCATGGCGCGGCGGAAAGCGATGCGGCGCTCGAGCTGCAGCGCGACGTTTTCGGCGACGAGCTGGGCTTCGATTTCGGGCTTCTTCACTTCCTGGATGTCGAGGAGGATTTCCTTGCCGGTGAGCTTCGCGAGCTCCTCCTTGATCTTCTCGATTTCCTGGCCCTTGCGACCGATGACGATGCCGGGACGGGCGGTGTAAATCTTGACGCGGACGCGGTTCGAAGCGCGCTCGATGAAGATGCGCGGCACGGAGGCCTGCTTGAGCTTCTCCATCAGCTTTTCGCGGATGAGCTGGTCCTCGGCGAGGAGCTTGGAGAAATCCTTTTTGTTCGCATACCAGCGGGACTGCCAGTTGCGGCGGACGGAGAGACGGAAGCCGGTTGGGTTGGTCTTTTGGCCCATGGTGAGTGTCGGTTATTCGTTCGAGTTGCCGTCGGAGAGGACGATGCGGATGTGCGACATCTTCTTGCGGCGGGGCATCGCGGAACCGCGGGCGCCGGCCTTGAAGCGCTTGAGGACGGGGCCGTTTTCGATGATGGCGCTCTTCACGGTGAGCGAGTCGGCCGAGAGGTTGTTGTTGTTCTCGGCGTTGGCGATCGCGCTCTTCAGCGTCTTCGCGATCAGGCGCGCGGACTTGCGCGGGATGAGCGTCAAATAATCGACGGCTTCCGCAGCCTTGCGGCCTTGGATGGTGCGGGCGACTTCGCGCACCTTTTTAGGGGACATGCGCGCGTAGCGGGTGAGGGCTTGGACTTCCATGGTTTTCGGGAGGATTCCGACGTATTCGGATTTCGGATTCGTCGGCGATAGCGGCTCGGCCCGGAGGCCGCGCCCTACCCTTTCGGTTTTGGTGATGAGTAAAGGACTGAGTTAAGACGACGGATTAGACTTCCTTGCGGGTCATGCCGCCGTGGCCCTTGAACACGCGGGTGAGCGCGAATTCGCCGAGCTTGTGGCCGACCATGTTCTCGGTGACGTAAACGGCGACGAAGGCCTTCCCGTTGTGAACGTTGAACGTGTGCCCGACAAAATCGGGCGTGATCGTCGAACGGCGGGACCAGGTCTGGATGGGCTTCTTCGCGCCGGTCTTGGCGGCCTTCTCGATTTTCTCGAGCAGGTGATAATCGACGAAGAAACCTTTTTTGATGGAACGTGCCATGGTGCGAGAGGGGCGGGATTACTTCTGGCCGCGGGGCTTGCGACCGTTGTGGTGGACGATGATCTGCGCGTTCGACTGCTTCGAACGACGGCGGGTCGGGAAGCCCTTCGCGAGCTGGCCCCACGGGGAGACGAGCTGCTGGCGACCGCCACCACCCTTGGATTTGCCCTGACCGCCACCGTTGGGGTGATCGACCGGGTTCATCGCCATACCGCGAACGGTCGGGCGAACGCCGAGCCAGCGGCGACGACCGGCCTTGCCGAGCGACTGGTTGCTGTGATCGCCGTTGCCGACTTCGCCGATGGTGGCGCGGCACTTCGGGTTCACGACACGAAGCTCGCCCGAGGGCATCTTGAGGGTCGCCTTGCCGTTTTCGACCGCGACGAGCTCGAGGGAGGTGCCGGCGGACCGGGCGATTTGCGCGCCGCGACCCGGGACGAGCTCCACCGCGTGCAGACGCGTGGACGGAGGAATGATTTCGAGCGGGAAGTTGTTCCCCACGTTGAAATCGTTCGTCGTGGCCTTGTTCGACGTGAAGATCGAGTCGCCGACCTTGAGGCCGTTGGGCGCGAGAATGTAGCGCTTCTCGCCGTTGGCGTAGGCGATCAGGGCGAGGTTCGCGGTGCGGTTGGGATCATACTCGATCGCCTGCACTTTCGCGGGGATGTCGAGGATGTTCCGCTTGAAGTCGACGATGCGGTAGAGCTGCTTGTGACCGCCGCCGATATGGCGCGAGGTGATGCGGCCGTAAACGTTGCGGCCGCCGGTCTTCGGCTTCGGCTCGGTGAGCGCCTTTTCCGGGCGCTTCTTCGAAAGGCCTTCGCGCTTGTTCAGCGAGGTGAAGCGGCCGGCGGGGGTGAGAGGACGAAAGGAATGGATAGCCATGGTAGGTTTTCTCCGGATACGACGAGGTCGCGTTAGACGAGCTCGATCTTGTCGCCGGCTTTCAGCGTCACGATCGCCTTCTTGTAGTCGGAACCGACCGACGGGCGGCCGGCGCGGCTGCGCTTGTTCTTGCCGCGATAGTTCTGGGTGTTCACGCGGCGGACGGTGACCTTGAAGGTCTGCTCAACCGCCTGCGCGATCTGGTGTTTGTTCGCGTGGCCGTAGACCTCGAAGGTGTATTGGCCGAGTTCGGAGGAGAGCTTATTGGACTTCTCCGAGAGGCGAACGAGTTTCAGGATCTTGTCGGCTTGCATTAGTTCTTACCTCCGTTGACGCGGGCGAGGATCGCTTCGAGCGCCTTGGTGCTGACGATGATCTTGGTGTATTGGGCGAGATCGAGGGTGTTGAGCTTCGCAGCTTCCTGCAGCGAAACGCGCTCGATGTTGCGCGAGGCGCGCGCCGTCTCGACGGCGAAGGGAGCATCGACGAGGAGCACTTTGCCCTTCGGGGCGATGCGGCCGACGATCTGATTGATGGCTTTGGTCTTGGTGACCTTGGTGTCGAACTGCTCGATGACGGCGAGTTCGCCGGCGGTCGCGCGATCGAACAACGCGCGGCTGAACGCGAGCTGCTTCACCTTGGCGTTGACCTTCTTCGAGTAGTCGCGGGGCTTCGGGCCGAATACGACACCGCCGCCGACCCAGAGGGGCGAACGGGTGGAGCCGGCGCGAGCGCGGCCGGTGCCCTTCTGGCGCCACGGCTTTTTGCCGCCGCCACGGACTTCGCCGCGGGTTTTGGTGGAGTGCGTGCCTTGGCGGTTGTTGGCGTTGATCGCGACGATCACTTCCTTGACCGCTTGCAGGCCCTTGTCGCCTTCGAAGGTCGGCAGGCCGAAATCCTTCTCAGTGCTCGAGGTCGCGTCGGAATTAAAAACGGTGAGCTTCATGTCTGTATCTCCAGGTTAGGCTTGAACGGCCTTCTGGCCCTTGATGGCGGAGCGGACGATGACGTCGTCGCCGTTGGCGCCGGGGATCGCACCCTTCACGAGGATGAGGTTTTTGTCGGCGATGACTTTCACGACCCGGAGGTTTTGCACGGTGCGCTTTTCCTGGCCCATGTGGCCGGGCATCGGCTGGTTTTTCCAGGAGCGGCCGGGCGTCTGGCGCATACCGATCGAACCGATGCGGCGGTGAAACATCGAACCGTGGGTGGCCGGACCGCCGGCGACACGGTAGCGCTTCACGACGCCTTGAAAGCCCTTGCCCTTCGTGACGCCGATCACGTCGACGAGTTGGCCTTCGGCGAAGGAAGTGACATTGACGACGTCGCCGACCTTGAGGGTCGGAGCGTCCGTCAGGCGGACTTCACTGAGAACGCGCGGGGCGTTTTCGAGATTGGCCTTCTTCGCGTGGCCGAGTTCGCCAGCGGAGGTGTTCTTGGTCTTCTTCTGGGAGAAGCCGATCTGGACGGCGTTATAGCCATCGGTCTCGGCGGTCTTGACCTGCACTACGGTGCAGGGACCGGCCTCGACCACGGTGACGGGCACGAGCACGTTTTGTGCGTCGTAGACCTGCGTCATTCCGAGTTTCTTGCCTAGGAGCGATGAGATCATGGGCTAAGCGGTAGGTGGTAGTTCCGTTTGAGAACCTACTTTAGCGATAGCCTGGCGGTGCCGCGGAGGGCACACAGGCAACTGCTACTGTAGAGTGATTAAGCCTGGGCGGCGGTGAAGTGCCTTAGACGTTGATGGTGATGTCCACGCCCGAGGGCAGGTTCAGTTTCTTCAACTCGTCGACCGTTTGCGCGGTCGGCTCGATGATATCGATGAGACGTTTGTGCGTGCGGGTTTCGAACTGCTCCATCGACTTCTTGTCGACGTGCGGGGAGCGGTTGACCGAAAGCTTTTCGATACGGGTCGGAAGCGGGATCGGACCCGAGACGCGCGCGCCGGAGCGTTTGGCGGTCTCGACGATCTCGAGGGCGGACTGATCGATGACTCGGTAGTCGAAGCCCTGAAGCTTGATGCGAATGCGTTGACCTTTCATGGGAGGCAAAGAACGAGATGTTACGTGCGGGCGGGAGCTTTCGAGGAGGTCTCGACGATCTTCGCCAGAAGTGAATTCGGCACCTGCTCGAAGTGCGACGGCGTGATGGACGCGCTGGCGCGGCCTTTCGAGAGCGAGCGGATGTCGGTGACGTAGCCGAAGAGCGTTTCGAGCGGAACGTGCGCGTTGACGATCGCGGCGCCGTTCTTGTTCTCGATGCCTTGGATGGCGCCACGGCGGCGGTTGATGTCGCCCATGAGATCGCCTTGATACTCTTCCGGAGTCGTCACTTCGACGCCCATGATGGGTTCGAGGAGGATCGGGTTGGCCTTCTTCATCGCTTCCTTGAAGGCGAAGATGCCAGCCATCTTAAACGCGAGTTCGGACGAGTCGACTTCGTGGAAGGAGCCGTCGACGATGCGGACCTTGACGTCGACCACCGGGTAGCCCGCGACGACGCCGTTGTTGGCGCCTTCGAGGATGCCGTCCGTGGTCGGCTTGATGAATTCCTTCGGGATGACGCCGCCAACGATCTCGTTGATGACCTCAACGCCCTTGCCCTTTTCGTTCGGCTCCATCTTGACGATGACGTGACCGTATTGGCCTTTGCCGCCCGATTGACGGATGAACTTGCCTTCGCCGTCGGCCGGGGCCGCGATCGTTTCGCGGTAGGCGATCTGCGGCTTGCCCGAAGTCGCTTCAACCTTGAATTCGCGCTTCATGCGATCGCGGATGATGTCGAGGTGAAGTTCGCCCATGCCGGCAAGAATCGTCTGGCCGGTATCGGGGTCGGTTTTGACGCGGAGCGTCGGATCTTCGGCGACGAGGCGCTGGAGAGCGTTGCCCATCTTTTCCTGGTCGGCCTTGGAGTTCGGCTCGATCGACATCGAGATAACGGGCTCGGGGAATGACGGCGGCTCGAGTCGGATATCGAAGTTCTCGTCGCAGAGCGTGTCACCCGTGATCACGTCCTTGATGCCGACGAGGGCGCAGATGTCGCCGGAGTAAGCGACGTCGATTTCTTCGCGATCCATCGCGCGCATGAGGACCAAACGCGAAACGCGTTCACTGCGGCGGGTGCGAGGATTGTAGAGGGACGTGCCCTTCTTCAGGATACCGGTGTAAACGCGGTAGAAAACGAGCTTACCAACGAAGGGGTCCGTCCAGAGCTTGAATGCCAAGCCAGCGAGCTTACCGTTGTCGTCGGTGGGGGCGAAGACCTCTTTGCCATCGCTGTCCTGGCCGTTCATCGGGGGCAGGTCGAGCGGGCTGGGCAGGTAGTTCACCACGCAGTCGAGGAGGCGCTGAATGCCCTTCTTCTTGAACGCCGAGCCGGGAATCACGCCCGTGAATTGCAGAGAAATCGTCGCTTTGCGGATGCCGAGCATCAGTTCCGCGGGAGTGACCTCTTCGCCGCCGAGGTATTTTTCGGCGATCACGTCGTCGAAGTCAGAAACGGCTTCGATCAGCTTCTCGCGGTATTCCTTGGCTTGTTCGCGCATATCCTCGGGGATGTCCGAGGTGACCGGAACCATGCCGAGGGGATCTTTCGTTTCGTCGAAGATGTAGGCGATGTTTTGGACGAGATCCACGACACCGTTGAAGTTTTCCTCCGCGCCGATGGGTAGGAAGAGAGCGTGGGCGTTGGCCTTGAGCTTCGTGCGCATCTCCTCGATCGCGCGATAGAAGTCGGCTCCGACGCGGTCCATCTTGTTGATGAAGGCGACCCGCGGAACCTTGTATTTGTTGGCCTGGCGCCAGACCGTTTCGGACTGGGGCTGCACGCCGGCGACCGCGCAGAACACGGCAACGGCGCCGTCGAGCACGCGGAGCGAGCGTTCGACTTCGGCGGTGAAGTCGACGTGTCCGGGCGTATCGATAACGTTGATACGCTGCTTGATCCCCTTCCACGGACCGCATGAAGCGTTCCACGCGCAGGAGATGGCGGCGGCCGTGATCGTGATACCGCGCTCGCGCTCCTGCTCCATCCAGTCGGTCACCGCGGTGCCTTCGTGCACCTCGCCCATTTTATGGACGGAACCCGTGTAGAAGAGAATGCGTTCGCTGGTGGTGGTCTTGCCGGCATCGATGTGCGCGGCGATACCGATATTGCGGGTCCACTCGAGCGGAAACGGGCGGTCCTTGGCGTTAGCCGGCGAAACCTTGGCTTTGTCGGTGACGACAGTGATCTTGGGAGCAGAAACAGACATGAGCAACGGGGCTGGACTGATTACCAGCGGAGGTGGGCGAAGGCGCGATTGGCCTGCGCCATCTTATGGGTGTCTTCCTTCTTTTTGACGACGTTGCCCGTGTTGTTGTAGGCGTCGATGATCTCGGCAGCCAGGGCATCCTTCATCGGCATGCCCTTGCGGCCGCCGGCGGCGTCAACGATCCAGCGGAGCGCGAGGCTCTCCTGGCGCTCGTAGGAAATTTCAACGGGAACCTGATACGTGGCACCACCCACGCGGCGGCTCTTCACTTCGAGACGGGGGCGGGCGTTTTCGAGCGCGCCGAGGAGGAGATCCACGGGATCGCCCTTCTCGAGCTTCTCGGAGACTTTTTCGAACGCGCCGTAGACGATGCGCTGGGCAAGATTCTTCTTGCCGCTTTTCATGATGACATTGACGAGGTGCGCGACGAGCGGGCTCTTGTAGCGGGCATCGGGCACAACCTGGCGCTTCTCGGCTCTGTGACGGCGTGACATGGCGGATTTTTAGATTCGAAAAAGAACGGGGTTTACTTGGCGGCCTTCGGACGCTTCACGCCGTATTTGGAACGCGAGCGGCGACGCTTCTCGACACCGGTGGCATCCAGCGTGCCGCGGACGATATGGTAACGAACGCCGGGGAGGTCCTTCACGCGGCCACCGCGAACGAGCACGATCGAGTGCTCTTGAAGGTTGTGACCTTCGTCCGGGATGTAGGAGATCACTTCGTTGCCGTTCGTGAGACGAACCTTCGCGACCTTACGAATAGCGGAGTTCGGCTTCTTCGGCGTGCGCGTCATGACCTGCACACAAACACCGCGGCGGAACGGATTGCCGTCGAGCGCAGGAGACTTCGACTTGATGCGCACTTTGCGGCGCCCTTTGCGCACGAGTTGATTGATTGTCGGCATACGAGTGGTGAAGAGTGAAAATTGAAGAAAAGGGGAAAACGCTACCGGAGCCGAAAAGCTCGGCAAGAACTTTTTGGCGAAAAGGTGGTGTCGTCGCGAAAACCTGGATGCAGAGCCGAGCTCGCGAGTGACAAAAGCGTTCTTCAGACGAGTCCGAAAACGCGCGAAGGAGAGGTGGGACGCGGGACCGTTGGCAACGGGGCATCGAACACAAGAACCAAATCCTCCATCCAAATATTTGGCCCAAAAAAAACGCCCGGCGGTGAGGCCGGGCGATAAAACCCTACCGAGCTAGGCTCAAAGATAGGGTTTTTGGCGGGAGGGATCGGAAACATCGGAGAAAGATTCGAACGTGACAAGCGTTTTTTTTCGCGAGCTTCCGGCGAATCTTTGTCACCAGAACCATTGTCTCCTCCCCTCGCTTCACCTGTGACCTAAGCTTGCGCGAATCTTCGCAAAAAAAACCGCAGGCTTTCGCCTGCGGTTTTGGATAACTTAACGCGACGCGATCGATCAGCTCGCTTCGGTCACCTGCTGCGGTTCGGCCTCCGTCGGGAGATCGGCGCCGAAGGGCAACGTGATCTTGAGGTTCTTGTAACGCGGCAGACCCGTGCCCGCCGGAATCAAGTGGCCCATGATGACGTTTTCCTTGAAGCCCTTCAGATAGTCGACCTTGCCGAGCGTGGAAGCGTCGGTGAGAACGCGGGTCGTCTCTTGGAAGCTCGCCGCCGAGATGAAGCTCTCGGTTTCGAGCGAGGCCTTGGTGATCCCCAGGAGGATCGGCTCGGCCTCGGCAGGCTTGCCGCCCGCTTCTTCGATGCGCCGGTTCTCGGCGAGGAACGCCGCACGATCGACTTGCTCACCCCAGAAGTTTTCCGTGTCGCCCGGATCGGTGATGCGGACTTTGCGGAGCATCTGACGGATGATGATCTCGATGTGCTTGTCGTTAATCGTCACGCCTTGGAGACGATACACTTCCTGCACCTGCGAGATAAGGAAGTCGTAGAGCGCGGACGGCCCGAGGATTTCGAGGATTTCGTGCGGATCGGCGGCGCCTTCGGTGAGGTGCTGACCTTTGTGCACGACGTCGCCCGGCTGCACAATGATGTGCTTGCCCGTCGGGATGAGGTGCTCCTCTTCCTGGCCCGTCTCGTCGTTCTTGACGACCAGCTTGCGCTTGCCGCGAACGGTGCCCTCGAACGAAACGATGCCATCGATGCGCGACATCTCGGCGGCGTCCTTCGGACGACGAGCTTCGAAGAGCTCGGCGACGCGAGGCAGACCACCGGTGATGTCTTTCGTCTTGGAAGCCTGACGCGGCGTCTTCGCGAGCAACGCACCCGGCTGGATGATGTCGCCTTCGTTGACGGCGATCTGGGCGCCGACCGGAATCGAATAAGCCGCGAGCGGCTTGTTCTTCGCGTCACGCACTTCGATCTGCGGATTGAGGTCTTCCTTGTGCTCGATGACGACGGTGGCGATGCGGCCCGACGATTCGTCGAGTTCGCGTTTCACCGTGACGCCCGGAATCATGTCCTTGAACACGAGCGTGCCGCCCTTTTCGGAGAGCACGGGAATGTTGTAGGGATCCCACTGCGCGAGGATGTCGCCCTTCTGGATCTGCTCGCCGTCGCCGACGTGCAGGAACGAACCGACCACGATGTTGTAGGTTTCGAGTTCGTGGTCTTCCGCGTCGAGGATCTGGATCGAACCGGTTTTGTTCAGAACGATCGCAGCGCCTTCGGCGGTTTCCACCAGGCGGAGGCCCTTGTATTTGACCTTGCCCGACGCGCGAACGCGGATTTCGGGCGTCTTGAAGCCGCCGGATGCAACACCACCGATGTGGAAGGTGCGCATCGTCAACTGCGTGCCGGGTTCGCCGATCGACTGGGCCGCGATGATGCCGACGGAGTCGCCCACCTTCGCGACCTTGGAAGTCGCGGGGTTGATGCCGTAGGACTTTGCGTCGATGCCGTGCTGGCTGGTCGACGTGAGCGGCGACATGACTTTGACACGCTCGATGCCGACTTCGTCGATCTTGGTGGCGATTTCCTCGGTGATGAGCTCACCGGAGCCAACGAGAATCTCCGTCGGGCTGAGCGGATTGAAGACGTCGTCGCTCGAGAAGCGGCCGATGATGCGCTCGCGGAGGCCGACGATTTCGTCGTCACCTTCGAAGATCGCTTTCTTCCAAACGCCGTCGCGGGAACCGCAATCGTCTTCGGCGATGATAACGTCCATCGCCACGTCGCACAGTTTACGCGTGAGGTAACCGGCGTCCGCCGTCTTCAGCGCCGTATCCGCGAGACCCTTACGGGCGCCGTGGGTGGAGATGAAGTATTCGAGGACGGTCAGACCTTCGCGGAACGAGGACAGAATTGGACGCTCGATGATTTCGCCCGAAGGCTTGGCCATCAGTCCGCGGGTGCCGCACAGCTGGCGAACTTGCTGTTTGTTACCACGCGCACCCGAGTCCATCATGATATAGACGGGATTCACCTCGTTGCGGCCTTCGTTGCTTTCGAGCTTCGAGAAGACCTCTTTCGCGATGCGGTCCGTCGTGCCGGTCCACAAGTCGATGACTTTGTTCTTCCGCTCGCCTTCGGTGATGATGCCCTTGTTGAACTGGCCTTCGACTTCGGCGATCTTTTTCCGGGTGTCGGCGACGATGTCCTTCTTCGTTTCCGGAATGATCATGTCGTCGATACCGATCGAAATGCCGGCCTGCATGGCGGTCTGGAAACCGAGCTCCTTCAGGCGGTCGAGGGTGACGACGGTTTCCTGATTACCCACGGTCTTGTAAGTATTCAGAATCAAATCGCCCAGTTTGCCCTTCGGCACGGGGAAGTTGATGAAACCGAGGTCGGCGGGCCAGATCTGGTTGAAGATTACGCGGCCGACGGTCGTGCGGAGGGTTTTCTTCTCCTTGTTGCCGTAAACCGTGTCCCGACCGAAATCCGGATTCGGGATTTCGACCCAGTCGTGCTTCTTCATCGCGCCATCGGCCACGGCGTAGAGCACTTCCTGGAGGCCGGAGAGCAGCGGAACGCGCTCTTCCTTCGACGGCTTCTTGCGCGGTTCGATCGTGAGGTAATACGCGCCGAGAACGATGTCCTGCGACGGCGTGAGGATCGGCTTGCCGGAGGACGGCGAGAAGATGTTCGACGTCGCCATCATGAGGAGTTTGCACTCCATGATCGCTTCGAGCGAAAGCGGCACGTGGACCGCCATCTGGTCACCGTCGAAGTCCGCGTTGTAAGCGCTGCAGACCAGCGGGTGAACGCGAATGGCTTCACCTTCGATGAGCACGGGCTCGAACGCCTGGATCGAAAGGCGGTGGAGCGTCGGCGCGCGATTGAGCAGCACCGGGTGGCCTTTCGTGACCTCTTCGAGGATGTCCCAAACTTCCGGCGACTTCTTCTCGATCATCTTGCGGGCACCGCGGACGGTGTGCACGAAACCGAGTTCCTTTAGACGACGGATGATGAACGGCTCGAAGAGAACGAGCGCCATCTTCTTCGGCAGACCGCATTGGTTGAGCTTGAGCTCGGGACCGATGACGATGACGGAACGGCCGGAGTAATCGACGCGCTTGCCGAGTAAGTTCTGGCGGAAACGACCCTGCTTGCCCTTGAGCATGTCGGAGAGCGACTTCAAGGGACGATTGCCGGCGCCCGTGACGGGGCGGCCGTGACGACCGTTGTCGAAGAGCGCGTCGACCGCTTCCTGCAGCATGCGCTTTTCGTTGTGAATGATCACGTCGGGCGTCTTCAGCTGCATCAGATTCCGCAGGCGATTATTGCGGTTGATGACGCGGCGATAGAGGTCGTTGAGGTCGGAGGTCGCGAAGCGGCCGCCTTCGAGCGGAACGAGCGGGCGCAAGTCCGGCGGGATGACGGGCAACACTTCGAGCACCATCCACTCGGGACGGGAACGCGAATGGATGAAGCCCTGGATGACCTTCAGGCGCTTCGAGAGCTTCTTCTTGATCTGCTTCGATTTCGTCGCGCGCATCTGCTCCTGCAGCTCGGCGACGGTCGCTTCCATGTCGGTCTTCACGAGCGCATCGCGCACCGCTTCGGCGCCCATCTTGGCGACGAAGGAATCGTCACCGTATTCGTCGAGGGCCTGGCGATACTCGGTGTCCGTGAGGAGCTGGTGCGGCTCGAGCGGGGTCTTGCCCGGATCGATGACCATGTAGTTCTCGTAGTAGATCACGCGCTCGAGCGAGCGCGCGGTCATGTCGAGCAAGAGACCGAGGCGGCTCGGCATGCTCTTCAAGAACCAGATGTGCGCAACGGGAACGGCGAGCTCGATGTGGCCCATGCGTTCGCGGCGGACGCGCGCGATCGTCACTTCGACGCCGCAGCGATCGCACACAACGTCCTTGTATTTGATGCGCTTGTATTTTCCGCACGCGCACTCGTAGTCGCGCACCGGGCCGAAGATCTTCTGACAGAAGAGACCACCCGGCTCGGGCTTGAAGGTGCGGTAGTTGATCGTTTCGGGATTCTTAACTTCGCCCTTCGACCATTTGCGGATGGTTTCGGGCGAAGCGACCGTGATGGACACGCAGTCGAACGCGGCGACTTCATCACCGAGAGCTTCACGAGCTTCGGTGCGAGCGACGGAGGAGGCGGTCTCGTTGGGTTGAATCATAATGATGTCTTTCCCTGCTGTTGTTTAAAAACGGATCGGAAAGCCCGGCGGCATCAGGTGCCGAAGCCGAGCGCGTCGCTCTTGTTGAGCTTGATGTCGAGACCGAGGGACTGGATTTCCTTGATCAACACGTTGAAGGATTCCGGCGTGCCGGCCTGCAGCGTGTTGTCGCCCTTGACGAGCGACTCGTAGATCTTGGTGCGTCCCTGCACGTCGTCGGACTTGACGGGGAGGAGTTCCTGGAGCGTGTGCGCCGCGCCGTAAGCTTCGAGCGCCCACACTTCCATTTCGCCGAAACGCTGACCGCCGTATTGGGCTTTGCCGCCCAACGGCTGCTGCGTGACGAGCGAGTAAGGACCGACCGCGCGCGCGTGAATCTTGTGCGACACAAGGTGGTTCAGCTTCATCATGTAGATGTAGCCGA
>JAFAAS010000190.1 GCA_023426435.1 Verrucomicrobiota bacterium
ACTCAAAACCCAACACCCGGAACCCAAACCCAAAACCAAAACGCTCAACCTCGAGCATTTCGTCGGCGCCAAACTCTTCGCCTGGCTCGGCGGACTCACCGCCTTCCTCGCCGTCGCGTTCTTCGTCAAATACTCCTTCGAACACGATCTCATCCCGCCCGGCGTCCGCATCGCGATCGGCTTCACCCTCTCCGCCGCACTCATCGTCGCAGGCCTGCGCATCACGCGCGAAAAATATCGCATCACCTCCCACGTTCTCTGCGCCACCGGCATCGTCAGCCTCTACGCCGTCACATTCGCGTCGCACATCGTCTATCGCTTCCCGTTCTTCACCCCGCTCGCCACGTTCGGCTTGATGGCGCTCATCACCGCCGTCGCGTTCCTGATCGCCGTCCGCCGCCACGCCCAGGTCGTCGCGATCCTCGGCCTCCTCGGCGGCTTCCTCACCCCTCTCGTCGTTTCCACCGGAGAGGACAACCCCGTCGGTCTTTTCACCTACATCGGCCTCCTCGATATCGGCCTGCTCGCCGTCGCCCTCCATCGCCGCTGGCCTCACCTGGTCCCGCTCGCCGCCACCGGCACCGTCCTCCTGCAGATCGCGTGGACCGATCAGTTCTTCACCGCCGTTCGCGCTCCGCTCCTCATCGCGATTTTCCTCGCCTTCAATCTCCTCTTCTCCGCCGCCGCCGAACTCGCGCGCCGCTGGTCGCGTCCTTCGCTCCATCTCTCCTGGACCGCCGCCGCCGTCGCTCTCGTCGCCCTGGGTTTCGCGTGCTTTTTTCTTGGATACGACTCCATCGCGACGCGCCCCGCGCTGTTCTTCGGCTTCGTCTTCGCCGCCGACGCATTTCTTCTCTTCCTCGCCTGGCGCGACGAACGTCTCCCGCGCATCCATCTGCTCGGCGGCGCCGTCGTCTTCTCGCTCCTCGGTTTCTGGATCGCGGAACACCTCTCGCCGCCTCTCCTCCCGTGGGCGCTCGCCGCATGTCTCGCTTTCGCCGCGCTACACACCGCGTTTCCTCTCGTCCTCCAACGTCAGCGTCCCGCCTCGGCGCCAGGTTTCTGGAGCCAGCTATTCCCGCCGCTCACGCTGCTGCTCCTGCTGATACCTCTCTTCAAACTCGACGATCCTTCCTTCCTCTTCTGGCCCGTCGTCCTGCTCATCGACGCGCTCGCCGTCGGCCTCGCTCTCCTCACCGGGTCGCTCGTCGCCATCGCCGCCGTGCTCGTCCTCAGCCTCGTCGCCGCGGGTGTCCTCATCGTCAAAGCCTCCGCCACCCTGCCCGTCTCTGATTCGCTGTTCATCCTCATCGCCGCTTTCGCCGTCTTCTTCTTCGCCGCCGGACTCCTCCTCGCCCGCCGTCTCGCTTCCGCCCGCACCGACCTCGGCCGCAGCCACTCCGTCTTCGGCAACACGTCCGCCCAAATCCCCGCCTTCGCCGCGCTGCTGCCGTTCATCCTTCTGATCCTGATGTCGCTCCGGCTGGCGCTCTCCAACCCCACCCCGCTCTTCGGTCTCGCGCTTCTGCTCTGCGTTCTCGTCCTCGCGCTCACCCGTCTGTTCGTCATCGACTGGCTTCCCGCCTGCGCCCTCGTCGGTCTCGGGATTCTCGAACTCTCCTGGCACACACGTTTCTTCGTCCCCGAACACGCCGCCTCCGCCCTCTCGTGGTATGCCGGCTTCTACGCGCTGTTCGCCGCCTTCCCGTTTTTCTTCCGCCGCGCGTTCGCCGATCGCACCGGCCCTTGGGCTGTCGCCGCCCTCGCCGGCATCGTTCACTTTCCCCTCGTTCACGATCTCATCGACCAAACCTGGCCCAACGCCTTCATGGGTCTCGTTCCCGCCGCCTTCGCTCTCGCTCCACTCGCCAGTCTGATCGCCACGCTCCGCCAGCCCGCGCCTCCGTCGCCACCCGCGCGCCTCAACCAGCTCGCCTGGTTCGCCGGCGTCGCGCTGCTTTTTATCACCCTGATTTTCCCAATCCAGTTCGAACGCCAATGGCTCACCGTCGCCTGGGCGCTCGAGGGCGCCGCCCTGCTCTGGCTCTTTCACCGGATCCCACATCCCGGCCTCCGCGCCACGGGCGTCGTTCTTCTCGTCATCGTTTTCGTCCGGCTCGCCCTCAACCGCGCCGTCTTCACGTATCACCCTCGCGGAGACATCCCGATCCTCAACGGCTACCTCTACACCTACGGTCTCGCGATCCTCTGCCTTTTCGTCGGCGCGCGTCTGCTCGCTCCGCCCCGCCATCGCGTTTTCCATCTCTCCGCGCCCGCCCTCCTGAACACCTTCGGCGTCATCCTCAGCTTCCTCCTGCTCAACGTCCAGATCGCCGACTTCTTCAGCCCTCCGGGCGCCACCCTCACGTTCGATTTCTCCGGCAACTTCGCCCGCAATCTCGCCTACACCGTGGGCTGGGCGCTTTTCGCCCTCCTCCTTCTCGCCGGCGGCATCTGGAAAAAATCCCGCGCCGCCCGCATCGCCGCCATCGCACTCCTGGGCGTGACCGTCCTCAAACTGTTCTTCCACGATCTCGCCGAGCTCAACCAGCTCTACCGCGTCGGCGCCCTGATCGCGGTCGCCGCCGTCGCTCTCGTCGCCTCGTTGCTTTATCAACGTTTCGCCCCCGGCGACACTGCGCCACCCGCGCCGTAACACCATCGCAGAGCGCCACCTCCGCGCCGCATCGAACGGTCCTGTTTCGCGTTCTCCCCGACCCGCGAACGCCATCCCATTTTTCGTGTCCTTACGCACTCGCCCGCTGCTCGCCGCAACTCCCACGGTTTTACGCTGGCACTTGTAGTTGCCTTGCGGAAAATTCGCCGCCCGTTTGAGGGACCATCGCTCGCGTTCACGGCCCGCTTCACGCTTGAAATCTTCCCTCGAAAAGAAAATTGCCGCCGGCTTCGCGGTGGCCTCCCTCGTCCTGTTGCTGGTCGCCATCACCGCAGGATGGAATGCCCAGCGCTTCCACGACACCTTCGAGCGGGTCGAGAAAACCCACCAAACCATCGACCTCATGGAAGCCGTCGCCCTCGAGGTGCTCGCCATGCAGTCTGCCACCCGCGGCTTTTTCCTCACCGACTCCGACAGCCTTCTTCCCTCATTCGAAAAATCCGAGGCCACCATCCGCACGTCGCTCGCCGCCCTTCGCCGCGAAACCGCCGACAACCCCGATCAGCAGCGTCGTCTCGACGAACTCGAACCAGCCATCCTGGCCGCGATCGGGATCATGCACTCCCGCATCGCCGAGCGCCGCAAGGGCCCGCTCGACATCCCGCCGGGCTCCACCGCCTTCCTCGCCGGCCAGCGCGCCGTCGATCGCCTGCGGAGCATCATTCGCGTCATGCAACAGGAGGAACGCCGCCTCCTCGCCGAACACACCGCCGCCGCTTCCAACGCCGCCTTCGCCAGCACTTTCGTCGCCTTCCTCGGCTGCGGCCTCGCCATCGTCTTTCTCGTCGGCTCCGGCCTGCTCGTTCGCCGCGATGTCCGCCAGCGCCTCCGCGCCGAAGAATCCCTCCGCAAGAGCGAACGCATGTTCCAGCGCCTCTTCGACAACGCCCCCGACGCCATGATCCAGGTCGACGCCCGCGGCCACATCACCCGCGCCAATCGGCGCGCCGAAAATCTCTTCGGCTGGGAACGCGACGAGCTCACCGGCCAACGGCTCGAACAACTTCTCCCTCAACGTTTCCACGCCCGCCACAGCGGCCACCTCGCCGCCTACTTCGC
The DNA here is from genome assembly GCA_023426435.1 of Verrucomicrobiota bacterium. GTDB lineage: Bacteria > Verrucomicrobiota > Verrucomicrobiia > Opitutales > Opitutaceae > Opitutus. The sequence goes on from JAFAAS010000190.1 coordinate 3,737, forward strand.
CAACCCCCGCACCCGCCCCATGGGCGCCGGCCTCGAACTCTACGGACGCCGCAAAGACGATACCGAATTCCCCGTCGATATCATGCTCAGCCCGCTCGATACCGACGACGGCACCGAAGCCCTCGCCGTCATCCGCGACATCACCGAACGCAAACGCGCCGACGCCAAAATCCGCGAGCTCAACCGCGACCTCCAACTCCAAAACGCCCGCCTCGAAATCGCCAACAAGGAGCTCGAATCCTTCTCCTACTCCGTCTCGCACGATCTCCGCGCTCCCCTCCGCCACATCGACGGCTTCGCCGCCCTCCTCGCCAAACACGCCGGCACGTCCCTCGACGAAAAATCCACCCGCTACCTCACCGTCATCTCCGACTCCGCTCGCCGCATGGGCCGTCTCGTCGACGATCTCCTCACGTTTTCCCGCATGGGTCGCGCCGAAATGGAGGTCGCCACCCTCGATCACAACCAGCTCGTCGCCACCGTCGTCCGTGACATCAGCCTCAACCGCGAAAAACCCATCGAATGGCGCATCGAGCCGCTGCCCGCCGTGCGCGCCGACGCCGCCATGCTCCGTCAGGTCTGGTCCAATCTCATCGAAAACGCCGCCAAATACTCCGCGCCCGCCGCCCACCCGCGGATCGAAATCGGCGCCATCCCCCAAGGCATCGACGCCACCGAGCACGTCTTCTACGTTCGCGACAACGGCGTCGGCTTCGACATGAAATACGCCGCCAAACTTTTCGGCGTCTTCCAACGTCTCCACTCCGAATCCGAGTTCCAAGGCACCGGCATCGGCCTCGCCAACGTCCGCCGCATCGTCACCCGCCACGGCGGCCGCACCTGGGCCGAAAGCTCCGTGGGCAGCGGCGCGACTTTCTTTTTCTCTCTTCCCGTGCAACCCGTTTGATATGCACCCGACCCGCCAGAGTGATCATGAGGATTCTGCACCTGGAAGATAGCCCCCACGATGCCGAGCTCGTTCGCGAACTCCTCGTCCAGGAATGGCCCGACTGCGAGATCACCACTGTCGCCACGCACGACCGCTACATCGACGAACTGCCGCGCAACTACGATCTCGTCCTCTCCGACTTCAGCCTCGTCGGCTTCGACGGCACCGAAGCCCTCCGCCTCGCCCGCGAACTCGCCCCCGCCACACCTTTCATCTTCCTCTCCGGCAACATCGGCGAAGACCGCGCCATCGACGCCGTGCGCGCCGGCGCCCACGACTACGTCCTGAAGGATCGCCCGCTCCGCCTCGCCACCGCCATCCGGCGCGCATTCCGCGAAAGCCAGGAACGCAAACGCCTTCGCTCCGCCGAACTCGAACGCGGACGTCTCGCCGCCACCCTCGAAAGCTCCCCTGACTTCGTTGGCCAGGGCACCCCCGACGGAAACATCCTTTATCTCAATCAAGCCGCCCGCCGCCTCCTCCGCCTGCCCGAGGGCATCGACATTCGATCCCTCAAGTTCCCCGACTTCCACCCCCCCGAAGCGGTTCACCTGATCGAGCGAGACTACCTCCCGACCGCCACCGCCGAGGGCCGGTGGTCCGGCGAAAACATCATCCTCGATCGCGAGGGCCATCGCATCCCCGTCGCTCAAACCATCATCTGCCATCGCGCCCCCGACGGCTCCGTCGCCTACTTCTCCACGCTGATCCGCGATCTCACCGAGCGAAAGCGGCGCGAGGATTTCTTCAACGGCCAGAACCAGGTCCTCGAGATGATCGCCGGCGGCGAGCCGCTCGCCGAAACCCTCGACACCCTGCTGCGCGTCATCGAACACCAGGCCGACGAAATGATCTGCTCCATCCTCGTCCTCACCGAGGGTGGCACGCAAATCCGCCACGCTGCCGCTCCGCGCCTGCCCCCAAGTTACATGGCAGCCATCGATGGCACGCTCATCGGACCCGCCGCCGGCTCCTGCGGCACCGCCGCCTTCCGCCGCGCCGCCGTCGTTGTCGCCGACATCGCCCAGGATCCGCTCTGGCAAAACTACCGCGACACCGCCCTCGCCCACGACCTCCGCGCCTGCTGGTCCACCCCCATCTTCGATATCCAACACCGCCTCGTCGGCACCTTCGCCGTTTACATGCGGCAACCCGGCACGCCTTCCCCGCGCCACATCCACCTCATCGACGTCGCCGTCCACATCGCCGCCATCTGCTTCAGCCACCACGAAACCGCCCGCCGGCTCCGCGACCAGGCCGACATCCTCCAAAAAGCCGGCGACTCCATCGTCGTTACCGACCTCCACGACCGCGTCACGTTCTGGAACGCCAGCGCCGCCCGCACCCTCGGCTGGCCCCCCGCCGAAGCCCAGGGCCGCCCCCTCCGCGAACTGCTCGGCGAATCCGTGCTCGGCGAAATCGAAACCGCCCGCGCCGGCGCCAAAGCCGACGCCGACTGGCGCGGCGAACTCCACCTCCGCCACCGCAACTCCCAACCCGTCGTCGTCGACGCGCGCATCACCGTGCTCCGCGACGCCGCCGACGTGGTGCAAGGCCGCCTCATCATCGCCACCGACATCACCGAGAAACGCCGCATCGAAGAACAATTCTTCCGCGCCCAACGCCTCGAAAGCCTCGGCATGCTCGCCGCCGGCATCGCGCACGACCTCAACAACGTCCTCGCGCCCATGCTCCTCGCCGCACCCATGCTGCGCGACCACGCCACCGACCCCGCCGACATCCGCCTGATCGCCACCCTCGAGAAAAGCGCCGAACGCGGCGCCGCCCTCGTCCGCCAAATCCTCGGCTTCGCCCACGGCGTCGACGGCGGCCACCGCATCATCCAGGTCAAACACCTCCTGCGCGACGTCGCCACGTTCATCCAGGAAACATTTCCCAAATCCATCGTCCTCGACGACCACATCCCTTCCGACCTCTGGCCGATCAAAGCCAACCCCACGCAGATCCACCAGGTCCTCCTCAACCTCACCGTCAACGCCCGCGACGCCATGCCGCAGGGCGGCACGCTCACTCTGCGCGGCGAAAACACCGTTCTCTCCGACACCGCCGCCAACGAAATCCCCGGGGGAAGGCCCGGCACGTTCCTCACTCTCCACGTCGAAGATACCGGCACCGGCATTCCGCCCGATGTCCTCGCCCGCATCTGGGAACCGTTCTTCACCACCAAGGACGCCGGCAAAGGCACCGGCCTCGGCCTCTCCACCGTGCGCGGCATCGTCGAAACCCACGGAGGTTTCGTCTCCCTCCAAACCACGCCAGGCCAAGGCACCGCGTTCCACATCTACTTCCCCGCCGAGGTCACCCCACCGTCCGTCGCCGCCGCTCCCGTCAGCACGCCCGCCATCCAAACTCGCGGCAACGGCGATCTCATCCTCGTCGTCGACGACGAACCGAGCATTCGCAACATGTCCGCCGCGATCCTCACGCGCCACGGCTATCGCGTCCTCACCGCCGCCGACGGCGCCGAAGGCGTTTCTCTCTTCGCCCCTCGCTCCCGCGAAATCCGCATCGTCGTCACCGACCTCAACATGCCCAATCTCGACGGCGCCGCTTTCGCCAGCGTCATCCAGCGCCTCAATCCCGCCGTCAAAATCATCGCCGTCAGCGGCCTCGGTCAGGAAACCCGCCAGTCCACCCAGCACTTCGCCGACGCCTTCCTCGTCAAACCTTTCCGCCCGGAAGCACTCCTCACCACGGTTTACACCCTCCTCAGCCCCACCCCCGCCGGCGCCTAGTGTCCTGTCCCGCAAGTAGCGTTAGGAATTCGAATGCCACATGATGGCTGTCATTCTGAACGCAGCGAAGTCTAGCCGAAGGCTGGTTCGACATCCACGTGTGCGTCCGCGGCCGATCGTCGCCCTGGATTCTTCGCTACGCTCCGAATGACAACCGCTGTTAGGTGCCCCGAATTATCGAGGTCTCCTGTGGGACACGACACTAGCCGCACCCGCGCAACGGAAAGCCACCGGGATCTCCCCGCGCCGTCCGCGCCTCTGTGGTCCATCAGAGTGACTCCAGTTCTTCCGAAAACGCTCGGGCGAAAATGCACCCGCACGCCCCCGCCGCTACGCGCCAACGGCTACCGCTCTGCGCGATCTCCAGCCCCCTCCGAACACCCGCGCCACGCGTCCAGCACGCCCATGTTCCCGAGCGTGTCCGCCACCGTCATCTGCGGCACTTCCTTCGCGCCCGCCCTCAACGCCGCGCCAAACGCATCCGCCTCCAACCCGTAAAGCCACTCTCCCGTCTCCACCGCGATCTCCTCCGTCGCGTCTCCACGTTTTAGATACATCCGCACCGCGCCGCCTTCCCGCCCGGGCACCCACGGCTCCGGCACATGCAGCCAGCCGTCCGTCCCATAAATCCGCGCACAATTATCCTGCGCGAGCGCCACGCCACACGACACCTGCGCGATCATTCCGCTCGCAAACTCCAGCGTCGCCGCCGCCCACGCATCCACCCCCGTCTCCGGATGCCAGCGCACCGCGCCCGTCACCTTCGCCGGATCGAGAAACGCCTTCCCCGCATCCACGCCCGCGATCAAACGCGCCAGCGACACCGGATAACATCCCACATCCAGAATTCCGCCCCCGCCCAGTTCCTTGCTGAAAAAACGATTCTTCGGATCGAACGCCGTCGAAAAACTAAACGTCGCCTGCACCAGCCCCACCCGCCCGATCGCGCCACTCCGCACGATCTCCACGATCTTCGCCGTCTGCGGATGACACCGATACATGAACGCCTCCATCAACATCACCCCCGCCGCCCGACACGCCTCCGCCGCCCGCGCCGCCTCCTCCCGCGTCATGGCAAGAGGCTTCTCGCACAGCACATGTTTCCCCGCCCGCGCCGCCTTCAAGATCCACTCCGCATGCTGCGGATGCGGCGTCGCGATATACACCGCCTCCACCTCCGGATCCGCCAGCAACGCTTCATAACTCCCATGCGCCCGCGGCACGCCCATCTCGCGCGCAAATTTCTCCGCCCCTTCCACCGACCTGCTCCCCACCGCCACCACGCTTCCCGTCCTCGATCGCGCCACCCCTCCCGCAAACGCCCGCGCAATTCCCCCCGTCGCCAAAATCCCCCAACTCACTCGTTTCTCCATAATCCGCGCCACGATGCCCATCCCCCCTCCCACCGCAATCCTCCACCCACTCCGCCCTCCTCAATCCACTACCCAATCCAACTAGTCATACATTATATTACATCGATTCCTTCTCACCTCAATCCATGCTGTAATACATTATATTACAATCTTCCGACCACCCTTCCACGTCTCTCGCCGAATCCGCCCCGCCTTACACCAAGCTCGCTCCTCGCCGCACGCCACCCACACTTCCGCCGTTCGCATGCTGACCAAAGCCGACATCCAACATCTCCGCTCCCTCCGCGAAAAAAAACACCGCGAAGCACTCGGCCTGTTCGTCGTCGAAGGCGACAAAGTCATCGCCGAGCTCCTCTCCGCGAATTTCCCGTTCCTCGAAATCTACACCACCCACCGCGCCGCGCTTCCTTCGCCATCCGCCACCTTCTCGCCGCGCATCATCGAAATCACCGCCGCCGAAATGGCCCGTATCAGCCATTTCCCTACGCCCTCCTCCCTCTTCGCCGTCGGCCGCCTGCATCGTCACCCGCTCGATCCCGCCGCCCTCGACCACGGTCTCACCCTCGCCCTCGACGGCCTGCAGGATCCCGGCAATGTCGGCACGCTTCTCCGTCTCGCCGACTGGTTCGCCTTCGATCGCGTTCTGCTCTCACCCGATTCCGCCGACCTTTTCCATCAGAAGGTGATCAACGCCAGCATGGGCTCCTTCGCCCGCGTCCGCGTCCACACCGTCGACCTTCCCGCCGCGCTCGCCCACACCCGCGCCCCCATCCTTGGTTGCGACTTGATCGGCGACGACGTCCACACGCTTTCATCCCTCTCCAACGCCGTTGTCGTCATCGGCAGCGAGGGCCGCGGCCTTTCTCCCGACGTCAAAGCCCGCATCACCCGCTTCATCACCATCCCGCGCTACGGCAGCGCCGAATCTCTCAACGCCGCCGTCGCCGCCGCCATCGTCTGCGACAATCTTCGCCGCACCCGAACGCCCTGACGCTTCCGCTGCCCTCATCGCGAGGCAGCGGAGAGCGGCCGCAACAAGCCGCTTCCGCTCGCCGGCCGTCGCCGCTACATCGCGCCTAGTCCGCCTGAGCCGCCGCCTCGCGCGCACCCGAGCCACCGCCCGCCACCTGCGAGCGGCCCGCGCCCATCTTCGCCGTCTCGAGCTGCCCCTGGCGCGCGTAGTCGATCGCTTCCGCCAACACCCGCGCCGCTTCCTGCGACGCGTGGAAGCCCATCGAGTTTTCCGCGTAAACGAAATCCAGCCGCCACTGCGCCTTCCGCTGCAACTCCCGCGCGCGCTCCAACTCCGCATCGCTCGCGCCCGCGTTCTTCGCCTCCGCCAGACTCGTGATCAACGCCACGATCGCCTCCTGCCCGCGATCCAGCAGCCCGCGATTCCGGTCCTGAATGATCTCCACGCGCGCCTTCAACTCCTCCTCCGGCACGCGATGACAGGTCTGGCACGAGGCCGCCACGTTCAACAGCGGCGAGCGCACGTGGTGATTGCTCACCTTGATCGCACCTTCGCGCTGATACGGCATGTGACAATCCGCGCACGACACACCGCTCCGCGCATGAATGCCCTGGCTCCACATCTCGAACTCCGGATGCTGCGCCTTCAACACTCCCGCGCCGGAATCGGCGTGCGTCCAATCCGAATACCCCTCCGCATCGTAATACGCTTCGATCTGCTCCGCCCGCAGTCCGTTGTTCCACGGATGCGTCACGAGCTTCTGCGTGCCTTTGAAATAATACTCGTTGTGACACTGCGCGCACACGAGCGAACGCATCTCCTGCCGCGTCGCCTCCAGATTCGGCTGATACTCGCCCTGCCGCCCTTCGCGCCGCCACCGCTCGATGCTCGGCAAATGCGGCGTCGGATAATCCGACTTCGCCAGCGCGCGAATACCGTTGAGAAACGCCGGCCGCGACACCTGCAGGTTCATCGTCTCCGCATCATGACAATCGATGCACGACACCGGATGCTCCACCAACTTCTCCGCCTCCGTGAACGGCATCGCGCACACGACTTCGAAACCTTTCTGAATCTGCTCTTCGCGATGCTCCTTCCCCGCCGGCGCGCCCGCCTCCAAACCTTTCGCGATATACGTCGGGATCACCGACGAATGACACTGCAAACACGAACCCGGCTGCTTGAACTGATGCACCCGCTCCGTCTCGCGCTGATCGCTCAACATATACGCGTGCCCGCGCTCCTCGCGATAATCGATCGCGAACGCATACCCGTTGAAAATCGTCCGCCACGCCGGATTGCGGTCCAAATGCTGGAACGCCTCGCTCCCGCCATACTTCGTCCTCTCGATGTCCACCGTCCGGCGATAGCTGTCGTATTGCCGCGGATAATTCTTCCCCCACAACACCGGGTCCGTCGTCTCGTCATCCACCTCCACCACGCGAAATACGTGCTGCGTCGCCTCCGCCTTCCGCGCCACGATGTTCTGATAGAGCAACAACACCAGAAACGTCGCCACGCCCACCACCGCCAGCACCGCGACATACACCCACAGCGCCACTCCGCGCTGTCCCAACATCCGCGAACGTTCTTCAGATTTCATGGCTTGAAAAAGTAGGAGCCCGCTTGCGGGCGATTGTTTTGGAAACGAAAAATCATCGCCATCCTCCTCACCGCACCGGCCCATGCCCCACATCGCGGTGACAACTCATGCAGTCGAGCAACATCCGCTCATCGCCCGCGTGCGTGTTGATGCCGGATACAATCTGCTGGTGGCACCCCACGCAGTTCTCCTGCAGCACCGCCACGTTCTTCTGCCGAATCATGATCGGCTCGTGAAAATCCTGCAGCGTAAACCCCTTCGAATGCCAATACCCATTCTCCGCCTTCGTGATGTATTTGCGGATGAAATCATGCGGGGTGTGACAGTCGTTGCACGTCGCCACCGCATGATGCGGCGACTTCAACCAACCGTCGTATTGCTCGCGCATGATGTGGCAGTTCACACACGCCACCGGGTCGTCCGAAAAATACGACAACCCTTCCGCGTAATAAAACGTGTAGCTCCCGATTCCGGCAAACAACCCCACCGTGCTCGCCAAGCCAAGCAGCAACAAAACGCGCGTTCGTGTGGTGGGGAGTTTCACAATCTCTTTGGAGACGCGGGACGTTATGGACGCCACGTCGAAAAACAACCCGCATTATCCGCTTTCGCCTCCCCCACGCCACTTTCGTCCGTCACGCGCGTCTTGCCTCGACGCCCCGACAGAAATTCCGCACCGCCCGCCGCCCGTATCCAAGTTTTAACTATGCACGCCGGCCGCCGCCCCCGCCGCATCCCGAAGCATCGACTCCGCTCCCCGTTCGCCATTTTCCGCTTGTTCGCCCACTCCTTCTCACCCCTATGAAGCTCCGCCCTCCCCTCCGCCCGCTCGCGATCCTCCTGCTCGCCTTCGCCAGCACGCTCACCCACGCCGCCCCTCCGCCCATGCAAAAACTCCTCCTCATCACCGGCCAGTCCAACCCCTATCACGATTGGACCAGGAGCGCTCCGCTCGTGAAACAATACCTCGAAGACACCCAGCTCTTCTCCGTCGATGTCGCCACCACGCCGCCCATGGGCAGCGACATGTCTTCCTTCAAACCCGACTTCAAACCCTACGCCGCCGTCGTCGTCGTTTACGAGGGCGACGAATGGCCCGCCGAAACCAAAAGCGCTTTCGTCGACTACATGCGCAACGGCGGCGGCCTCGTCACCGTGCACGACGCCGACAACGCCTTCCCCTACTGGAAGGAATGGAACGAAATGATCGGCGTCGGCGGCTGGGGCTTCAAACCCGACGGCAAAATCGGCGCGCGCGACGAATCCTGGGGCCCGAAAATCCGCTGGCGCGACGGCCGCATGGTCCTCGACGACTCCCCCGGCACCGCCGGCCACCCGCCGTCGCACGACTTCATCGTCACCACCCGCGCCCCCGATCACCCGATCATGAAGGGGCTCCCCGCCGAATGGCTCCACGCCAAGGACGAAATCTACAGCCAGCTCCGCGGGCCCGCGAAAAACGTCACCGTCCTCGCCACCGCCCACGCCGACCAAGCCAAATTCCCCAAAGCATCCGGCGAACACGAGCCCATGCTCATGACGATCTCCTACGGCAAGGGCCGGGTCTTCCACACCACGCTCGGCCACGTCAGCCCAAAAGACGAAGCCCCCTTCGCCTGCATGTCCTGCGTCGGCTTCATCACCACCCTCCAACGCGGCACCGAATGGGCCGCCACCGGCAAAGTCACCCAACCCGTTCCCCACGACTTCCCCACCGCCGACCGCATCTCCCTCCGCCAATAAACTACTGTCGGGCGGGTCTCCCACCCCCGCTCCTCCCTCCCGTAGCGCGGTCAACCTGAC
>JAFAAS010000064.1 GCA_023426435.1 Verrucomicrobiota bacterium
TGCTCATCAGCCAGAACGAACCTTATTTGTTGGTTCACAACCAGATGAGATGAAATATTAGCAGCGAATCAAGCCTGTATCCGCGTCTTAACTACTAAAACCGGATTTATTCCCAAACAGCGCCTAGTCCACGATCAACCAAGAGCGGTGTGGACAACACCTCGCGCCAAATGGGATAGCCTCCTTCCCTTCCCTTTTTCCTCGTTCAGGTTCGCGAGTCCCGACCCAAGTGAGATTCTTCCTCTGCTTTCTTATTCCCGTTGCGCTCGCGTCCGGTCAGATGGCGATGCCGCCTGCGGCCGAGGAGGACTTGCTGCGCATGGACACGCTGTCGATTGTGGCTGCGGACGAGGACGACGCCTACGATGCGACCGGGCTCGGCTCGGTCGAGCAGCAGCTGCGGGACGAATTGTTTTCTAACGATCTCATTGCGATCGAAGACTATTCGATGGCGGACGATGGCCTCGATACTTCGACCGAAGTCAGCGCTGTGGCCGAGCCATCTCCGGCAGATCGTATTGCGGGCGAAGACCGCCTGAGCCTGCGCGGCTTCCCCACCCCGGCGTTGCGCAACGGTTTCATCCAGATCGGCATCCCCGAAACCCTCAACACGGCACAAACCATCGTGATCCAGGGCGCGCTGGTTCCGGTTCTCGGCCGCGCTGCGCCCGGCGGTATTCAGAATTTCATGACGGCGCGACCGCGGACGAAGCCTCAAACCAAGGCCGTCGGTTCGGTCAGCACCCTGGACCGGACGCGAATCACGTTCGAGAACTCCGGACCTCTCTTGCCGAAAAAAGCCTGGCAACGCGTGGTAGCGGAATGGCATCACCGGACGGGACCGCAGGAGTTCGCACGCGAGGAATTGCGCGCCGCCGGCGCCGCGCTGAGTTGGAAACACTCGCGCGCAGCGAGCACCCTTCTTTCCTTCGACTATCGCCGCATCGACGCGCTTGCGTCGCCCGGCGTCCCTGAATTCCGTCCCGCCGGGCAGGGCAAAATCGCCGGTCCCTACCTGCCTCTCGCCACCTTCAACGCCAACGGACCCGCTGCGGGCGTGCGCCGGGAAAGCGGCACGCTGGCGATGCTGTTCGATAGCCAGCCAACCCAAAGCCTCGCGTTCCGCGCCGGCCTCGTAGGCTGGTGGCGCGATGTCACCCAGGACCGTTTCACGACCTCCGTCCTGGCGCTCGACACCGGACTTTTCGAGGGCACGCGCGAACCGCGACACCTCGAGCAACCGCAGGAAGCGGTCGCCGCACACGCCGAGTTGACCAAACGCCTTCGCGCGTTCGGCGCCGAGCACAAGCTGATGATCTCCGGCAGCCACACTTGGGGCAACTATCTGCGCTCGGAGCGCGCGCTGCCCGTGGCAGATCGGAACGCGCTGCCGTTAAGCGTGAGGCGGTTCAACCCCCACGCGCCGGATTACTATTCCCCCGAATACAGTGAGGAACGTTTTTCACGTGTGCTGGTGGATCGCGACGAGGCGGTGCGTTACGGCTCGGTGGAGTTCAGTAACCGCGTGGCCTACCAACGAGGACGCACCGTGCTAACCGCGGGGCTGCGCTACGACGAGGTCGCGTTGACCGTGAAAGACAATCGCGAACAAGCAACGATCCCGCTCACCTCCGACCGGACGGCACAAATCAGTTATCATGCAGGCGCCAACTGGCAGGCTCGCCCCGGCAAGGTGTTGCTGTTCGCCACCACGAGCACCGCGTTCGATCCCTCCACACCCGTCGATGCGCGCACCGGCCGGATCCAAGACAACGAAACCACGCTCGGCTACGAAGCCGGCGTGCGCGGCCGCGCCCAGAAGGACAAGCTCAACTATTCCGTGTCGAGTTTCGCACTCTTCAACCAGTCGATCGCACGCCGCAACCCTCTCTATAACGATCCCGTGGCCGACGCGAACCAGACACAACCGCAGTTGGTGGCGTCAGGCGAGGAGCGTTTCGTCGGCACGCGCGCGGAAGTGCGCTTACAGCTCACCCCCGGAGTTAATCTACACCTCAAAGGCAATCACACGGAGGCCATCACCACCGCCTCGCCTGACCTGCCTCAAGAAGTAGGACGGCCGATCACACGCTTGCCGTCGTTTACGACAACCGCGTCTCTGCGTTATCGCACGCCGGGCGCGAGAGGCGGCCCCTTCTATGGCGCAACGTGGCAATACCTCGACGGCTACGTTGCGCATTACGAAGACAGCCGCCGGGCGCATCTCCAATATCCTGGCTACGGCATCGTCATTGCCAACGCCGGCTACTCCTGGCGCCGAGCGAACCGCACCATCGAGCTTGATGCCAACGTGCGAAACCTCTTCGACCGCGATCTCCTGAACAGCCACGCCCGTCTCGGTGCTGGGCGTGAACTGATCCTCTCGCTGCGGATGATCTTCTGAGAGCGTCGGCGCCAATCACGCCTGCGTCTGACGAGCGCCTAGGCGATTCGCTCCAACGCTGGCTGTGTCTCACGATATGTGTGGCAGTCGGTCACCTGTCGACGCGAGGTGCTGCTTCGATTGTGCAGCTACAGGATCGGCTCTGAGATACGATCGGACTCCTACTTATTCGGCGTCGATCTCTTCAGCAGAGGTTCACTCAGTTCATCAGATCCGCACAGTTGCTCGCGCGTCCATGGTCAGCCATTCACTTCCCGTCGGCTTTCGCGTGGATCCTACAGGATCAACCATCGACGCGAGATACCGCCGTGTTGCGGCAAATTCTTCGCTGCCGATACCGCACCGTTCGTCGACGCATCGATATGGCGCTCGACGCATTGAGCAACAGCTCCGTCGCCGGTCTCCCACCTTCTCCTCACGTCCTTAACCGCCTTGCTCCTCCGGTGTATATCCGTGCCGCGATTAATCCAGTCAGAGCCAGCACCGAAAGAACTGACATCGCTGCAGGTTCTGGCACCGCCACTAGCGGTCGGTGAACTTCATACGATTCGATCGAGAATTGAAGCGATCCGGTCGCGTCACTCAGCCACCCTT
>JAFAAS010000074.1 GCA_023426435.1 Verrucomicrobiota bacterium
TTCTACAACCCGACGAGACGCCACAGCTCGCTCGGCTACCGTTCACCTGTGGCCTTCGAAAACCAACCAACGAAAAACGACATCAAAGCGGCCTGAATCCGCTGTCCATTTTTTCGAGGCAAGCCCAGTAGCCGTATGCCGCGAGCAGCTCGCGGAAGCGCTGTCGCTGCATCTCGGTCATCGTCGACAGCATGGTGCCGACGATTTCAGGCAGGGTCCTGCCACTCGATGGTGCCGCGCTGAGTCGAACGACCGCGAGCCACATGGGTCGTACTGGGTCGAGAGTCAGCTGTCCTGGTTCGGAAATGTGCACCCGGCCGCCGGTCTCCGGCTGGCACGACTTCACCTCCATCATACCGTCGGAAAACGAAAAGTCCTGCAGCTCGCCGAATGGTCCGCGCCACGCGTCGAGCGCACGGTCCATGTCCTCTCTTGCGGCCACCCGACCGAGCACCTCTAGCTCACCGACAAGCCCGCGCACCTCCTCGTCAGTGAGAAGCGCCACTCTTCTCTGAAGGAAGCGGCGCCACAACGCGATCCGCTGAAGAACAATTTCGACTGCGGATTTTCCCGGAGCTGCCTCCCCGACTGCAGTGATGAGGTCGGAAGCCATCGCCGCGAAGATCAGCTGCGCGGCCATGTCCGCGACGAGGATTGGCAGGCCAAGTGTCTCAGTGCTAACCGCCACCGTTCTCTCGAAGAGATATCCTCGGCCGGAATCCGGCTTTGGAATCCTTTGCGCGTCTGCGACTGGAAACCGCACGAGCAGGCCGGGCCGCCGATCCTCGACCCGGAGAATTGCGCCAACGGGGATTGCGCCAGCGCTCAGCTGAAGATGCAAATAGGCTCCAACGTTGGGTTCGGCGGCCTGCCGTCCAAGCTCTTCCCAAGTGCGCAGGAGATGTTCGCGCGTCATGTCGTGGTCGCTGCCGAGGCGAGTGCGTCCTCCTGCGCATCGCGCTCGAGGTCCTCGGCGAACCTGTTGCCAAAGAGTTCACGGAGCATTCGGGGATTGCACACGTACTCGACGCCCGCGTCGTTGATCGATGAGGGGAGGCTTACCGCGACGCCGATGAGCGGATCCTTGTCCTCGGTCTCGGCGCCATTTTTCCTCAGCGGTGCGATCGCATAGAGGAGGAGCAGCCCCCGAGCGTGGGGCCTGTTGTGGCGATAGAATGCAGCTTTTGGCGGACGCCTTGGCTCCATTTTCATTTTGTCGTACTGCTCATTCGCCTTCGAAAGCTCCGAGGGAGTGAGGTCGATCGACTCCTCCTGGCCCACTGCAACGCCTTGGAAGGCGTAGTGCGTCTTCTCATCCTCCGAGAGGGTGCGGTTCACGACATTGTATGGGCGACCTTCGATGGCCTTGCGCTTCGTCTGACTGCTGCTGATGAGCGCCACGGTCCACTCGTTCAGTTCGCCTGCCTTCTGCATGTTTTCGACAAACGTCGCGATCATTGTTGTCCCACCGGCGATCTCATCGAAGCAAACGTTGTTCGACGCGCGGTAGGTTCTGAAGAATCTAATCACGTCCGCCGCGTCGACCTTCTCCCATCGGTGGTGGTACGAGTTCTTCGTACCCGCGGCGCTGTCGTGGGTGGCTTCCGGTATCCCGTGCTTCTTTTCAAGCTTTCCGATCAGCTCCGTAAATGTGTTGTAATTTCCCTGGAAGGCTGCGCGCGGAATCACAAGGGAGGACACGAGGCTGTCGGCGAAATGAACTCGGACCGTTTCGCCACGACGCATTTTGTTGAGCGCCGTCACAAGAAGATCGGCTCGCGGCTCACGCACTCGCAGCCCATAGTCCGCCGGCGTCTTGCCGAGGAACGCCATGCGGGAGAACTCCCGTCGCAGCTCCTCTGTCGCGAGCGCGATCGTCCGGAAGTTGATGAGCGATGATTCCGGCGACCACACTCGGCAGAGATGTGCATAGCCAGGCCGGTAGCCGAACCACCGCCCCATCTGCATGAGCGTGTCGAACGCCCGCGCACCGCGGAGAAAATAGCTGATGCTCAGCCCCTCGAGCGTGAGGCCGCGACTCAGGCGGTCGCCGCCCACGGCCACGACGATGTAGCCGTCATCGTGTGCCCGATAGTCGAGGTTCTCCTTTGTGTTGCTGTTGATGTTCGCGAATGAAATTCGCTCAAAGGCGTCGAGCACCTGCGCCTCGACCTTCGACCACTTCGGGAGCACGGGCTTGATGAGCTGCTGCGAGGGATGGTTGGCGAACGCAGTGAACTTCGCGGCAATGACGCGCTCCCAGATTTCCTGCAGCTCCTTCCAGTCCTTCTTCGGATTCGCCCCGTGCCGCAGCCGTTCGTTTAGCGCGGAAAGCTCGCCTTCGATGTGCTTCACCACCTTCTCCTGCACGTCATTGAATCGGCTTACGTGCACGAGCATCGAAGTGTGCTCCTTGTTCTGGCCGATGGCCATGCGCCCCGCGACCACGAGGAGAAAGCACCGTAGCGCCTCGCGGAGTGAAGCGGGCAGATCGGCCGTCACCGTGAAGTCCTTCTTGTGCTTCGGCGGCAGCCACGCCTCGGCGTCGTCGACGGTGAGGTGCATGGGCAGCGCCTCACGTGCAACAATGCCGGCGGAATCGTCCCCTGGGTGGCCGAACACGATGTCTGGTCCGATGTAGTTCGACGGCGCATCTAGGCTGATGATGAAGGACCGCGGGAATAGATCGGAGCCAACCTTCTTCAGCTGCTTTGGCTCCCTCACGTCGCGGGTGACAGGCTTGTCGACGCGCTTGTCGTCGATGAAGATGTTCGCGTACGGCGTCGCCGTGTAGCCGATGTAGCCGACGCGATTGCAGCACCAGAGGAGGCAGCGGATCAGCCGGTTGATCTTGGTTGGGTCCGTCTCCGGGTCGATAGCCGCCGTGTTAATCGATGAGTGGTCCGCCTCGTCGTCAATCACGAGGGTGGGAACCGTGAGGGGTGCCTTGTTTTCGATCGAAACGACCCACTCAAGGAGGTTTCCCAAGATGGAAACGTTTTTCTTCACCACCAGGATCACCGGAGTGTGTCCGGGAGTGACGTGATAGGCCCGATTCGCCGCGGCGCCATAGTCGCCTTCGACGGACGTCATCGTGTGGATGTCGGGCAGCGGCACCGCCGGATCGCCCGGAATCTTATACTTCAGGCGACGGCCAGACCATGCGCGGATCCCGAAGTGCTTGAATCCATCGCGACTGTTTTTTCCGATGATGTATTCCTCGACGCGCTCCTGCGTCTGCTGCCGCAGATTCTCGTGGATGCCGGAGAGGACGATGACCAGCTTGAACCCTGCATCGAGCGCCTTCGCGATCACTGCTGTGTAATGCTGCGTCTTGCCGGACTGCACGTGGCCGACGACCATGCCGCGTCGTTCCCACAGCCCCGGCCGGTTGGGATTGCCGAGGAGATCGATCAGGTTGGTGGAGCTTTCATCGAGCTCGGTCATCACCCGCGTCGGCCGCCGAACAAACTCCTTCAGGTATGCGCTCAGCCAAGGCCAGTGCATCCACGAAGCCATCGTGTCCTTTTGCAGCCATCGAACCTTCTCATCGTCCACCAACTCTTCGGCTCGCCCGACTGTCGTGACGATCCGCGCGAGCGCGATGTCGAGCAGCTCGCCTCGGTGCTCCTTCAGGTGCGGTCCGAAGGCGAGGTATTGATCCAGCTTGGCCGCAACGTCAGCGGGTGTGGTGATGC
Organism: Verrucomicrobiota bacterium; assembly: GCA_023426435.1. GTDB lineage: Bacteria > Verrucomicrobiota > Verrucomicrobiia > Opitutales > Opitutaceae > Opitutus. The sequence goes on from JAFAAS010000074.1 coordinate 3,699, forward strand.
CTTCGGCTTCGAGTCCCTTGATGAAGAACTCGGAGAACTGCTCCTTGGTGAGGCCTTGGGTCATGCGAGTGTCTTTCGGATCTGATCGACGTGCCAGCAGAACGGCTCACAGGCCAGCACCACGTTCAGTGCCTCCTCCGCGCCGAGGCCCTGAGCCCGCTGCAGCTTGACGGCACGCCTCGCGAGATCGATGACCTGCTCGGTCTCCTGCTCGTCCGCCTCGCGACCGGAACCGTTGGTCGTTCGCTTGGGGTCCTGCAGAATCGCCTCGAGCGGAAGCAGGCGTTCAAACGCGGTGAGGAACGCCTCCGCGAGCTTCGGCTCGCGCACCGACTGTTTCAGCGACTGCACGACCGGGTGCCCTCGGTTTATCTTGAAACGGACATCGTCCGCCCGTGCCTCTTGGTTCCAAAAGGGGGGCGCGCTGCCGCCATTGCTATCGGCCGGCGGCGCCTGCTGGTCGCCGCGGAAGCGAAACGGAACCGCCGCGTCCCGCCGCGTCGCTTCAGCGATCCGCGTGAGGTCTGCAATCATCCACGACGGCGGTCTTACGCTCGACTTCATCACATTCAGTCCCCACAGCGCGTCGACATCGTTGGGAAGCTCCACGCGGATGCGGGCTAGGCGCACGCTTTCCCCGCCGGGGAACAGGCGGAGCCAGCCACCAGGAACGATAAGTCGCTTCGCGCGGTAGATGAGAAAACCCTGGTGGGCGTTCCAGCCCGATGGTCCTCCCATGCGCTCGAACTCCGCGGTCGTGAGACGCGAGTGATGATGCATTACATGCGGCGTCACCTTGATGTTGCCCGCGAAGGTCTCCTCGTCGCGTCTTGTGCTGCCTTCGAACGGATCCCACGGCGTGATGGCTGACGCGCCGAGGCGAATGACCAAGCCGTCCTGAATGAACCGGTGAAACACCATTCCAAGGTGGTTTTTGATCTTCGCCAGAATCTGCGACTCGTTTCGGTTGGTCTCCGCCACCAGCTTTCCCTTGATTCCAAAGCGATCGAGGCCCGTGATGACGACGATGGTTCCGGTCGCGTCCCGATCCTTCCCGAGCAGGGACTGCTCCACGATCGGCGCTGATGCCATGTCCGTCCCTTCCTGTGGAAACCACTTGTTTGTCTTGATCACGTGATCGAGATCCCAGCGAAGGATGCTCAGCTTCGTGCCCCCCTTTTTGCGCGTGGCAACGGTCAGCACCTTTCCCATGGAAATGGACGCCGTCTTCATACCGAGCCCGAATCGTCCCAGATCGTCGGCCCGGCGCACCTTGTCGGGCCCTTCGCAGCCCCATCTCATACACTGACGCAGCTCGGGGGACGAAAGTCCGTCGCCGTCGTCCTCCACCGAGACGTGACCGCCGCCGACGCTGCCGCCGGTGTCGGGAGCTACTAGGATATGAATGTTCTTGGCGTTCGCGGCTATGCTGTTGTCGACGAGGTCGGCGAGGGCGGACGGGGGCGTGTAGCCCATGCTGCGCAGTGATTCTACCAGTGCGGATGCATGGGGACGCAGTTCTTCCTTGGGCATCGTCGGGCGGTTGAGCTGGGATCAGGTCACACGCACCGAGCGATGCGTGGTCGAAGCCCCAATTCTGCGCGACCGCCGCTTTCGAAGGCAATACCACACATCAAAGTCCACCTCATCCAATTTGCAGAACCCCTGACGGTTGGGGCCCCAACAGGGCGTGACCCGAGATTCGGGGTTCCGCCACTCTCGATGACGGCCAAGCGCTTCCGCTCACCTGAGGTCATGCTAATCGATGTCGGCGATGAACTGCTCGAATATGGTTTGATGGGTATTGGCGGGCAGAAGGTCCGCCGCCCGCAGTTGGAACCGCATCATCGGAAGCGCCGATATTCCGCCTGCGGGTTCGTTGAAGGCGAGTGCTTCCCAATTACTCCTTTTCCCACGAAGGGGGTATTCGCCGGCACACCGTTCCCCATATTTTGGTGCACTCGCCCCGGCGGAAACGGCGCGGCGGCCGCGTGTGCCGCCACCGCGCCGAACCCTTTCCACAACCCCGCGCCCGGCTGCCGCTCAAGCGAGATAACCGCCGTTCCGGACAATCCCGCGCATCGTGCTCCGCGGGTCACGAAGTAGGTCGGCAATGGGCGGCTCGCCGACGATCCTTGCCGCTTCAGGTCCAGCGCTTGCTGCATCTGGGATTCGACGTAGCCGTTCACAACCAAGCCCGTCGAGCGGAGTTCCCCCGCTCGACCGGCTTCATGGTTCCAGGCTTTGCGCGACGTTGCGCCGAGCCCGCGCGTGGCCGCGGAACACCGTCAGTTAATTGCGCAGCCACGCGCAATCGCCGCCCCGCCCGTGCGCGGGGGAAAGGTTATAGTGAACATTGTTATCGTGTCCGCCCGTCCTGCATGGGCCGTGGCGTTCGTCTCACATTGGTCTCGTGACGGGATCCACGTTGCTCACGTGCAGCCCCATGACCTCGACGTCGAGAATTGTGGATGCGACATCCTAGTCGTTGACTGCGCTGGATTGCCATCTGCTGAACGTCTGGTTCGAGAAGCCGCGCTCCGACGCCACCAGACGCGCATCGTAGCGTTAGTCACGATCCCTTGCGACCTGGTGGCAGACCGCCTCCGAGTTGCCGGAGTTCGCGCCGTGGTTTCGGAGTTTGATGGGCTCGAAGCGTGGGAGCAGTCGTTTCACAGCAGTGCGGGTTTCTACCTTTCCCCGGTATTTTCATCCGCTCCGCGGCTGTTACCGCTGCTCACCGCTCGACAACGAGACGTTTACGAAGCGGTTGCGCGCGGACTCACAGACGAAGAGATTGGCAGCGCTCTTAAAATCGCGACAATCACTGCAGAAACACACCGGCGCGACGTTCAGCAAAAACTAGGCTGTCACACGCACAGCGATTTGGTGCTGCACGCCGTGCAGCACGGTGTTGTCGCCGCACAGGAAGTCTGTCGCCGGTCCGCGGCGGTGCGGCAGACGTCCCGTCGACACTGTCTCGCCGGCGCATAGCCCGCAAGTGTCCGGCTACCGCGCAAGCGGTAGTCGGATCGCTGGCCCAGCTGACCACGGACGCAGAATAATATCGCATGTTACGTTTCCGAAACACGTTCACTCTCGCCGTCCTTCCAGAGCTTGGCCTCATCCTTACCGCGATCTATATATCGCCATTCATCGACTGGGACGGCGACCAATTCGACTTCATCGTCGCAATACTCACAGCCATGCTGACTGTTGTCTGCGTCGTGGCGGACGTTCGTCGATTGCAACGTGAGCGACGCGAACGCGAGCGCGAACAGTATTGGTCAGCGCGTCGGATGCGCCGCGCTGCGGCGAAGGAGTATTGGCGGAGATATCGTGATGCACGCTGAACAAGCTTTCATCGATGCGATAGCCGCCGCAACAAACGAGGAGTGGCGCCGAGCTCTCACTCTGCTGCGCGACTGCCAGCGGACTATCCGGGCCAGTGATCTTCGTGTGTTCCCGGAGCTGATGTTTGGTGCCGCGAATGCCGCAATGACTGGTGGTTTCCAAATCGCCCGGGAGCTTTGGAAAATATTTGGTGGCAGGGGACACTTTGAGCCTGGGATCTGGACCGTTCGGTTCTCCCGACATATCATGAGCTGTGCCGCCGTTACCGTCTGCGAGCGAGTGGCTGCCAAGGATTGGGCAATGGTGCTACGGCATGTGCATGAAATGATAGCCCTACCTGCCCCCACGGAAGCGCGGCAAATGTTGATATTCAACCTTCTCACGCGCTGTGTAGACAGCGCTTGCTCTGAACATCATCGCGCGATTCAGATCTTGATCGACGAGCGACGCCTTCGACGCCTCCCATCCGGCGCATGGGAAACCCCGCAGTTTCTCGAGCACGCTCTTGGAAGCTGCGAGCCGTTCGACATCCCGGCTGAACTCCTCGAAGCCGTCGCACAATCCGATGGATGTGGCGCGCTTGCTGGACCCCTTCTCGAAGTCATATTGGCGCAAGCGGAGTGGCCCGTCCTTGTCTTCCTAAACAACGTGATCACGGCCCAATTGTGGCCCGAAATGTCAGCTCTCCTCTGCGAAGGTGCCCGGTTGAACAGGCTGGGTCCTGCTGGCCGAGACTGGATCGAACGGACAGGGCGATTGGATCCTGAAGAGATGGCGCCTGATGAGTTTCAGAACTGAGCCGCGCTTCGATGAATGAGCATCTTGTGTCTTGGATGAGGTCGTTCATCGCGTGTTGCGACGAGCAAGCCTGGCACGCCGCTGCGGAGGTGCTGAGATGGCATGACGGAGCACGTGACATCACGGTTGCTCGTTCTCCAGCTCTGACCGCAGCGCTAGCAGTATTCGCGAGACGCGCGCCCGCGTCGGCAGTGGAACCACTGCAACAGATGCGGTGGTTGAACGTTGGTGCGGCGGCCGACGCTTGGAGGAACGCTCTGATTAACCGGTTGATCCACGGGCATGCACAGTTGTTATTACTCGCAGTCGTCGAGCACGATTTCGTGAGCGTCCGAAAACACTTGGAAGCTGCCATTGGGTTACGCGCTCCAACTCAAATCGGCGAGGCGATCATCGCGGGGGCGTTTGCCCATTCTGCCTCGGCCGTCGGTCGCGTTGAACGCGGTCTTGCGTGCGGTCGACAAACATGGAGTGCAACCAACATACGATCACTCCCCGCGAACGAGGTTTCGAGCTCGAACCTCAGCTGCAATGGATATCAGCCCAGCTTGCTCGCTTCTTGCGTGGACGACTTGCTTCGAAACGCAGCGTCAGACGATCTGATTGAAGCTGCAATCCGCTCAGTTGCCATAAATGCGCAGCCACCCTCTTTGCACGAACTAGGACGGTTGATTGCGAAAGAGATTCTCGCTCTCGGTCCGCCGACACGATCAGTGCTGTCTTGCTGCAGAAACGAACTCAGCGAAGTTGCCGTCGCTCAGCTGCTATGCGCCTTGGAAGCCGCGCCTCCTCCGGAGGAATGCAAATGATCGGTGCAACCAACCTAGACGAGTCGAGGTGCGCTGTTGGCCTCGCTCGCGGGGGCGACGCTCAGATCTGTCAATTCCCGTCAGGCCCCCTGAGGCAACCCCAACCGAATACGATCGTTGTCTCTGCCAGCAACGGTGACGTGATCGGGCGCATACGCTGGGATCCGTCTCGCTCGACGTTCTTATTCTTTCCCGGTAGCGACAACGAACTCGTTTGGGTTTGGGAGCACGGTAGTCTTCCGGAACTGATCGTGGTCGCATCGACGAAAAGCTGGATCGCGGAATTGCAAGCACTGCTTAAAGCGCGCGAGTAGCCGGGCGCGTGATCTTGATTAATCTCCGCTCACTGTCTCATCATTAGGGAGACATTTCTCGAGACGTGAGTTAGAGGTCGGCGACATTGCTACGCGCCTCAGAGCGACATGTCGCTCTGACCGATCCGTTTGTCGGTTGTTTGCTTTGATAGTCTCATCAACTCGCTGAGGTATTCTTCAGCTGGCACGATGATCAATCAGAGTTATATACATGCGCCGCTGAGTGGCGAATAAATGCAGTGAGCAAGGTTATGATTGTAGCCACAAAGTCTCGATCGCGGTTAGCGACATTTCGCCATCTCTCGTCTGACACTCTGTGCGTTGCCGCTAGTCGCGCGTCGGCAGCGCATTTTAGCGAAATAAACATCCGTGCGGTTTAGTAGCCTCAATCCACCCGACTCGCTTCGCCGCGACTAGTCGTCTGCCGCTCGATAGAACAGCCGCGAAATTTCGTTGATGCAGCAGATGGGACGTGCGGCTCCCAGCCCGAAGCATTTTGCCGAGATAGGGGCGCATCGCGTTCCACGAAATCTGACCTAGCGAAATGTCGCGGTCACGGGCTCGGGTTTCGTAGAAGCAGGCGTGTCTCGAAACGGGAGATTTCGCGCTTATTGCGCTCACTAGATAGAAGACTGAGGATTGGCGCGTAGACATAAGCTCTACCCACCCGTCCCTGCGCGCAGCCGAGCACTTCAATGCTAGATGAACCGAATGCACAAGCCAGGGTGAATCGGTCGCGTTTCCGTCGTCATATGATGGGCTCCGCTTCTTGGACATTCGGACGCTTCTGCAGCGCGGCAATTTCGCGCGGTGTCGTAAATTCGTGGTCGGAGGCGATCGACCGCGGGCGAGTGTCCGTGATCGATGACGGGGTGCCTGACGCCAGATGCGTGTTCCGCGGAATTGATTTAGCGCTTCACTCATTTCAACTGCGAGAAGGCGGCACCCTTCCGCACCACGCGGATTGCCGCGGCATGCGAGTGATCCATGGACTCTGCCGCGTGGACGTGGTGCGCGAGGCGGAACGCGCCGCCCGTGCGGCCGAAATTCCAGTGCTTCTCAACACTTTCGCGCGCGAAGAGGACAGTGTTCGTCTCGGCCCGCAATTTTACCATGCCAAGCCCGACTTGGTCTTAAGTGCGTCACGGCGAGCGCGAACGCTGTCCGGTTACACTCCACCACCCTACTATTTCATCGGCGTGGTGCGAAACAGCGATCAGCAGCTTCGAAAGCTGCAGTTTTTTCCAGTCTACTATGATGAGAACCATCTCGTGTTCGTGGACAGCGATCTGGAGCGCCGCGTGGTCGACGGATTGCTCGCGGAGCGTCGGTTATTTTTGAAACCGAGCCGACTTGAAGAATTAACAATGATCGCTTGCGACAACCCTGATTTGAAGTGGCTGCACGAGATTGAATGGCGTTATCTACCGGATTTTGTGATTTGGGGATCGTGTGGACGGAAGGTGGTGGAGCTTCGCGGTTTTGAACGCGGGACCATCCCTGCGTATGACCAACATCTCGATTTCAAGCGTGCTGCGCATGCTTCCAATTGCACTATCTACAAATACGAAGAATGGTCGCGCGCTAACGTGGAGGCACTGCCCACGGCACCACCGGCCGATAGCGTTCTGCCTCCGACCCAAATTGTGGCCACATAAACTTTTCACTGCACTCCCGTTCAGCCGCGCAGCACTTGAGATCTGGAAGAAACCCGATTCTCAGCACGCAGCTGCGATGGCTACGGAAGGCTGCGACGGAACACGCCAAGCAAGCGGGAACTCGCGCACGCGCAACTCCCGTGGCCATTCCGCCCAATCGCCGCCATGTTCGTCATTCAGTTTACTTTCCACACCATTGCGGAAAGGTCGGCGTCCCAGTTGCTTCAAGAAGAACGCACTGCCGCTCGCGCGACAGTCGTGCATTATCCGCTCCGCCCATTCGACGTGAAACGGCCTCGCCTGCGCTCCGGATTGCCCGCCGACGATTACCCAATCGATCCCGTGCAGCGGCAGGCTTACATCATCCCAGAGCGGCTCTACAGACAAGGCGTGATAGGCTGCCGCTACTCGCTTCAGCTGAGCGACCCGATTGACGGTGGCGGATGATGTTATCGATGTCATCGGAACGAGGTGTTCCGGCCAACTTATGCCCTGAGCCGAAAGCCACTCAGAAAAATCTGCCATCCGAGCAGGCCTTTTCGTAAGCCAAAGCCACATGTGTCGTCGTCCCGCTGGTGAATCGACGGGAACGATCACCTCGTCGCGAAGGAATTCAAATGGAACGCTGCGGGAAAGTGCATCGCCCATGTCTGAGATGAAGATCAAACGCTTCAGCCCGTCGAGCCATGGCTTAAGCGAGATTTCTGACTCAGTTGGAATCGGATAGTGTGCAGCGATACCGACTCTTCCAGGGAACTCTTTTGGCTTCTCGAACGGGAACGCATAACCTTTCGCCCGACCGTTCGCATTGAAAAATCGATGGAGCGTGCCGGCGTAACAAATGAACAGCTTCTTAACTGCGTCTTGAAGCTGATGAGCTACATCCGCGATTTCGGCTGATCCAGAATCCGGCGCAGCCTTCTCCGCGATTAGATTCGCGATCTGGACAAGATTGCGGTGGATGGTTTGAGGTCCGGGTGCCGTGAGTGCTTCGATGTCGGACCGGAGTTGATCTCTCATCCGGCGTTTGATCGACAGGACAGTTACTATCGTTTCCCGGATTTTTCCGATGGTCGGATACAACTCACAACCGTCGCATCCCATGACGGGGTTTGTCGTCGAATGACACCATTGAATATCTGTATATTTAGACATGTTATTATTATTTTTTTCATGCAATTAATTACCCGCGCTTCTTTGACTTACATTTCTAATGTCGACCCGTTTTATCAACTACTTGAAATGTTTTATCTGCCTCGCTCTTGGGGTCGTTTAATTATCGCCTAATTACAGATATTGGAAGGCAAGGACAACTTACGTGGCTTTCATCCTTATATACGTAGTGCTTTCTACGAGGCTCGCCTTTCGTGCTCGTTCCTTGCCTGTGCCGCAGTGCGCATCGGCAGGATGCCTCGCAACGCATTCGCCTCAGCGCGTGACAGTAGTCCGGCGTAACGCTGCTTCATCGTCGGTTCGTCGACGCCGAAAATCAGCGTCGCTCGCGAAAATTCCATGCCGCTGGCGAGTGCCGCTGAGATTCCAGTGTGCCGCAACCCGTCGTGCGGAATACGATGCGCGGCGCGCAACGTTTGTATCACGCGCTCCGGATTCGCCGGCAGTGGCAGCGCGCCAGGCGGATACACTTTGAGCCACTCCGCAAGCGGGGGCACATCGTTCAGCGGGAGTTCACGCGGCTTTCCCGTTTTGCTGATCGAACCCGGGATGTGAATCGCGGTTTCACGGAAAATCCACCCGCGCTTCTCAGGATCTTTGTAAATGAGTTCATACGCTTCTCCGATGCGCCAGGACGGGCGGCATGCGCCGAAAAGCGCCAACGCAAAATACGTCGCCAACCCAGGGTAGTGATCCTCGACATCCTTCATCAGCGCCGCGGCGCTGTCGGGCGGCAGTGTCTCGGGCATGTTGTCTTTCGGCGGCTCTTCGCGCGGGTCAAGGAATCGCAGCGGCGACACCTTCAGGACTTCGCGCTTGATCAAAAAATTGAAGAAGACGGCGAGGTCTCCGCGGCGTTTGTTGAAGGTGACCGGGTTGACGTAACGCCCGAGGAACCGCTCAAGGTCAGCTTGGCTGATGTCGCCCACGGACCGTTCCTGGCCCACCGCTTCGGCCAAGGCAGCAAGCAGGCCTTGGTAGGTGGCCCGCTGTCCGCTTTGCACCCGTCGCGAGGCCATGAACTGCTCGACTGCTTTCGAGAGTGGAAGACGGGGCGCTTGCAATTCCCGCTGCCATTGCATCGTGCGCGCGAGGAGTTCGTCGTCGGTGATGTTCGGCAGGCGGCGAAACAGAATCTGCGCGAGATACAGTTGTTCGTCGGTCAGTGGCGAGGTCGCCAGCAGTCGGACTCGTTCACAGGTGATGTCTTGGGACGCCCATTCGAAGAACCGCTCCGCGAGCCGTAGTTGGTCTTCCGAAAGACGAGTCTGCACCCGCCGGATCGCGAGGGTTTGGTTCGCCTGCTCGGCCGCCCACAGGGCGACCTGTTCGCGCGCTCGCCGCTCAGCCTCGCCGGCGGGCAGCGGCGCCTCGTAAATCTGGCGTTTCCGGCGAACACCATGGACGGTGGCAGTGACCTGCCAAGCCCAGCCACGAGGGGCCTGGATGCGCTTTACCGAAGGGGATTGGGCGAGTCTCACCCGCATGTTCAGGGCCTGTTTGCAGCGGAATCAACTGCACCCCCAAACACCCCGAAAAGGGGCCTAAACGTTCACCAACTGTTCACCTCGGCAGGAAGAAGGGGCCTACGAGGGAAAATTTGGTGCTCAGGAAGGGACTCGAACCATTCTTGGGTGGCTCGCTTCCCTCTGAAGCCCAACGAGAAAAGTGAGGTTTTTGCTAGGGGTCTAGCAACCGAAAAATACTTCCCCCCACTTTCGCGAATGTCTGGGAAAATGGTTAGCGTCGAATGGCGGCGCTATCCACAGACTCACTTCTTAAGGCCCTCGGACTGGAGGGCGGCGTGAGAGTTTTCATCCCGAAGGGCGCCAGCCACTACTACGTGTTTTTCCGCCACTCGGGCGGCAAACAGGTCAACCGATCGTGCGGCGCAGCAGTGTATTCCGACGCAGTGGTTCGAGCCCGAGAGATTTTCGTCGAGACGCTCACAGCGCGGAAGACCCAAACAGAGCTTTCGACCCTCGAACGAATCGAAGCGACCTTGAAGGCGATGCAGGCAGGTGGTGCCTCCGCTCCCAAATCCACCCAGGAGAAGCACGATCTGTTCGTCGCGCATGAAGCGTTCCTAAAAAGCCGCAAGGGTGAAGTCAGCGACTTTCAGCTTCGTGACCTGCGAAACCGAGGACGCCACTTCGTCGAGTGGGCGCGGAAGCAAGCCGTCATCTACGTGGAAGACGTCACGCCCGAACTCGTCCATCGCTGGATCGAAAGTTGCGACCTGGCCGAATCGAAGAGCTACAACAACTATCTCGGCTTGCTCAGCCCATTTTTCTCGTGGTGTCGTGAGACACCTCAGACCTACATCTCAGACAATCCTGTGTCGAAGGTCCCGAGAAAACGGGTGCACCGAAAAGAGATCAAAGCGCTGGAGGGATCGCAGTGCCAACAATTGTTCGACTACCTCGAAGCCAACAAACCGGAGTTCTGCTGCTACTACGGTTTGGCGACATTTGCAGGCATGCGGCTCGATACCGGAGATGGAGAACTCGTCCGCCTCAGCAAGCAGGTCGAGGAGTCCGGGTGGGGTTCGGTGATCCGCGGCAACGAGCTGTGCGTGGCGAAACCGAAGGTCGGCGCCCCTCGCTGGGTTCCGCTTTCTGATCAGATGCGCGCGTGGTTAAGCGCGTATCCCACACTGACAATTCCCTCGAAAAATCAGCATCAATACCTTCGCGAGAAGTTCGCTCTTCCGGGAAACGGAAATCGGCACACAGCGATCTCTCTCTTCGTATCTGGCGGGGGGAGCTTCGCCAAAGCTGCCAAATATTTCGGCACTTCGGAAACGATCATCAAAGCGCGCTACTACGCGCTCCTTTCACCGGAGCAGGAAGCCACGCTGCGCCAGGTGTTGCCGAAAAAGAAAGCCGCACGAGCCGCGTAGATCGCATTTAGGCCAAGCCGCGCCTTTGAGCTGCGCGTGTCGAAATATGGATCGGCGCGCAACGAGACGTGCGGGCGGAGCATCCCTGCGACGCCGCATGCGCTCATTGCTGTCAGCATCGCGGCCGCAAGTTGGAGTGCGCTTGATGGAGTTTTCTTTGATTAGTTCGATGGCGCCTGGAGCGGTTTCAAATCAGACGGTCGGCACCGTTGCACCGTCGATCACATATTCCGCGCCATGAATTGATGATGCCCGGCACGAGGAGAGAAATGCGACGAACTCCGCCACATCCCATGGTTACATTCGGGCTCGCTCCGAAGCCGGACGGAGTTCCTATGCGACGCGATCCGGCGGCCCTTTCAGCAGCCGCAGCGCATTCGCCACAACCAGAAGCGTCGCCCCGGTGTCAGCGAGAATCGCGAGCCAAAGGCTCGCCAACCCGAGCAGCGTGAATGCGAGGAACACGAGTTTGAGCCCCAGCGAGAAAATGATGTTGAAGCGTATTACCCCCAGCGTGCGTCGCGCGAGACGGACGGTCTCGGCAAGTTTGGCGAGGTCGTCTTTCATCAGCGCGATATCGGCGGTTTCGATTGCGGCGTCCGTTCCGGCGACCCCCATCGCGATTCCGACCGTTGCAGTCGCCATGGCCGGCGCATCGTTCACACCGTCGCCGACCATTCCGACCACTTCGTGTTTATCACGCAGCAATTTCACCGCGCTGACTTTGTCCTCCGGCAAGAGGTCTCCACGCGCCTCGTCGATGCCCACCTGTTTCGCGATGAAGCTCACGGCACGTTGATTATCGCCGCTGAGCATCACGATGGACCTCACGCCTGATTGATGCAGCGAACGCACTGCATCTGCGGCGTTCGGACGCACGGCGTCGCCCACGGCGATGATGCCCAAGACCTCTCCTTTGCAGTCGTCGTGTGGCCGATGACCGACAACAACAACGGAGTGGCCGTGCGCCTCGATGGCCGAGAGGCGTCGCTCGATATCGGCCGAACACACGCCGAGTTCGTGCGTGAACCGATGATTGCCGACGAAGAATGGATGCCCGTCGATCACTCCCTGTGCACCGCGTCCACGCTGGTTCTGGTAGTCCAGCGCGCGCGGAAACAGGATTCCCTCTCGTTGTGTATGCTCGACGACGGCCTTGGCGAGCGGATGCGGTGAATGCACATCAATCCCCGCGGCGACTCGCAGCACGTCCGCTTCCGTGCTCGAGCCGAGCGTCTCGACGGCCTGCACGACCGGGCGTCCCTCCGTGATCGTGCCTGTCTTATCCACCGCCAGCGCGCTTAGTCGCGCGACCGATTCCAAATGGGCGCCACCCTTCACGAGCACACCGCGCCGCGCCATCGCGGTCAGTCCGGCAACGATGCTGACCGGGGTCGAAATCACGAGCGCGCAGGGACACGCGATGATGAGCAGCACGCACGCACGGTAGAGCCACTGCGACCAGTCGCTGCCGGTGAGCAGTGGTGGAACTAAAAATACGAGTAACGCGATTCCGGTGACGGCAGGGGTGTAATAGCGCGCGAACACATCGACGAAGCGCTGCGTGGGAGCCTTCTGCTCCTGCGCTTCCTGCACGAGGCGGATGATTCGCGCGAGCGTCGTATCGCCGGCAGATTTCGTCACGCGTATCTCCAGCGAGCCTTCGCCGTTGATCGTCCCGGCGAACACTACGTCGCCGGGCTTTTTGTCCACGGGCACCGACTCGCCAGTGATTGGGGCCTGATTTACGGCGGATTCTCCAGCAGTGACTTCGCCATCCAGTGGAACGCTCATTCCCGACTTCACCGCGACCGCGTCACCGACCTTCACTTCGCCGACCGGAAGCTCGATGAACCGGTCGCCGCGCCTGACCGCCGCAACCTTTGGCGCTATTTCTAGCAGGGCTTCGACTGCGCGTCGCGCGCGCCGGTCGGCCCAGCCTTCAAGCCACTCGGCCACTCCAAAGAGAAACACGACGGTCGCGGCCTCGATCCATTCACCGATGATGGACGCCCCGATGGCTGCAATCACCACCAAGAGATTGATGTCTGGCCGAAGTTTGAGAATCGCCCGCCACGCTTTGGGCAGGAGAAACCAACCGCCGGTCAGCATCGCCGCGATTGCGATGCCCGCAGTGATCGCGGGCGACGACAGTTTTGTCAAATGGGCGATGAGCCCGATGCCTACCAGCACGCCGGACAAGACTAAGCTGATCGACTCCGCCCGGCTGCCGCCATGCTCATGGCCGCAATGGTCGCAGTGGCCGTCCCCCTCGGCATCGCGCCGCTCTCCTGAGTGATCTTTGGTCATGACTGTTTGGTCCTCCGATACGCTCGCATACGGAACCAGAAGCGCAACGCCTCCACGATCCCGCCGGCCACAGCCCCGACGGCAGCGCCGCCCTGCATCACAAGCATTCCCCGCCCCACGGTGATTTCTGCGAAGAACCCGATCATCATTCCGACGAACAGCCCAATCGCTATCCCAGCCATGCCGAACTCGGGTCTCGAACCTCGGCTCAGACGTTCGCGTTTTGATCGGTTCATGACGATGCAGGATGTTCCCGGCCGGGCAGTCCGCGAAGACCGCGGATCGCCACCGCCATATCAGTAGCGCCGAAAAGAGCGGTGCCGCTCACAAGCACATCGGCCCCGGCGAGCAATCCCGCGCCCGCTGTCTCGCGATTCACGCCGCCATCGATCTCAATCCGGAACGTGAGCCCGTTTGTCGCGCGCCGCACATACGCCGCTTCAATCTTCTCGACCGTCTCGGCCATGAATACCTGTCCGCCGAAGCCAGGATGCACCGTCATGATCAGGAGAAGATCGATCTCGCCCAAGTAAGCTTCGACCGTGGTGAGAGGAGTTTCGGGATTCAGGGCTAATCCGGCCTTCAGCCCTCGGTCTCGAATCCCGCGGAGCGTGTCAGCCACGCCTGCGGGATGTTCTGATTCGACGTGGACGGTTATCCGATCCGCTCCCGCATCCGCGAAATCGGAAATAAAATCCGCCGGACGCGTGATCATCAATTGCACGTCGAACGGCAGACGGGTCATACTGCGGATTGCGCGCACCACGCCGGGGCCGAACGAGATGTTCGGCACGAACGAACCATCCATGATGTCGAGGTGCAGCCAGTCCGCGCCGGCCGTCTCCGCACGAACGACTTCGTCCGCCAAACGCGAGAAGTTGGCCGCCAGCAGCGAAGGAGCGATGAGCCGGTCAGGATTCATAGAGGATATCTGCGGACAACGCCGGCCGCCTGTAGTGCGAAACGTCCACTATGAGTGAGGCCCATCGTGAGCACGCACCTCAATGAGAGCTGTTCCGATGGGTAGCTGCGTAGGCTTCAGTAAATACCCCCTGGGCGCCGGTCGTCGCATCGTCCGGGGTAAACTGCGCGGTGCGAAATGCGTGGTCTCCTCCGCTAGCGCCTGCCCCGCGGCGTTCAGATAGACGACATCAATATGAGTGTTGGCTGTCGTCTCCGCCGTCCATTGCCGAAAAGCATAGGCTTCGAGTTTGAGTTCGCCATCTTTCCACATGAGTCGCGGTCGGTGAACCTCGACCGAAATCGAGGACATCCCCACGACCTGAACGTTTGCCGCCTGTGGCGGCAGCGAGACGGAAGCGCAGCCGGCAAAAGCAGCGGTCGTCAGCAGGAGGGAGAAACGAAACAGGATCATAAGTTTTCTCCTTTGATTGGTTGCTGCGGTGAGGCAGCCGGCACGGCGCGATCGCGTTCCGTCCAGCAATAGAGCGTCGGCAACAAGACGAGCGTCAGGAATGTCGCCGTGATGATCCCGCCGATGACAACGGTCGCGAGCGGCCGTTGCACCTCGGCGCCCGCGCCGTGGGCGAGCGCCATTGGCACGAAACCGAGCGATGCCACCAGCGCGGTCATCAAGACGGGACGCAGCCGGGTAAGCGCGCCTTCGATCACCGCGTCGCGGACACTTTTCCCCTCTTCTCGGAGCTGGTTGATGAACGAGATCATCATGACGCCGTTCAACACGGCGACGCCGGACAGCGCGATGAAACCGACCGCTGCCGAGATCGAGAAGGGCAGTCCTCGCAACCAGAGCGCGAAGATGCCGCCGGTGATGGCTAGCGGGATGCCGGTATAAACGATCAGCGCCTGACGGACGCTGTGAAACGCCATGAAGATCAGGAGAAAGATCAGGCCGAGCGCCATCGGCACGACAATCGTAAGCCGCTCGCGCGCTTCCTGCAGATTTTTGAACGCTCCGCCGTATTCTATAAAGTAGCCCGGCGGTAGCTCGATTTCCGCAGCGATCTTCGCCTGCGCTTCCTGCACGAAGCTCTGCACATCTCGACCGCGCAGATTTACCTGGATTGCCATCCTGCGCTGAAACGCTTCGCGGCTAATCGTGTTGACGCTTTCCGTCACGCTCACGTCGGCAACTTGGCCCAGTGTCAGCAATCCGCCGTCGCCCGTGCGCACGGGGAGATTCACCACGTTGGCGAAATCTTGGCGTGCCGCTTCCGGCAACCGGGTGATGATCGGATAGCGACGGTTGCCGTCCACCAACACGCCAGCCTCTGTGCCGGCGAACGCCGTCTCGATCACCTTGTTCACTTCATCGGCGTGCACGTTGTAGCGCCCCATCGCGGCACGATCGACGACGATCTGTAGCACCGGCGCTTTGCCCGCAGCGTCAAACTCCACATCGGCCGCACCTGGTATCTGCTCGACCAGTTCACGGACTTCGCCCGCGACCTTTTCGAGGGTGTCGTAGTCGTCGCCAAAAACTTTTATCGCGATGTCGGCGCGACTGCCGGAGAGCAGCTCGTTGAAACGCAGTTCAATTGGCTGGGAGAAAAGATAGCTTTGCCCGGGAAAGTGCGTGTTCAGCTCTTTCGCCATCAGGTTCGTCAGCTCATCCTTTGTGATCGTGCGGCCATCGATCTCCCGCCATTCCGACGGCGGCTTCATCAGAATGTAGGTGTCGCCAATGTTCACGCCCATCGGGTCAGTTGCGACTTCGGACGTGCCCACCCGCGAGAACGTGTGTGTGACCTCGGGGAATTTTTCGAGGATCAGCTTCTCGCCCGACTTCTGCATCTCGAGCGACGGCCCCAGCCCAATGCTCGTGGTGCGGATCATCTGCGCCGCGAGCGATCCTTCGTCCAATTGCGGGATGAACTCTGCACCCAGGCGAGTGAACACCCAGAGCGACAGCGTGAAAACGCCCACGGCGATGAACGTCATCAGCCACCGCGCGCGGAGGCTGAAATGCAGCACCGGCGAATAGATCCGCTTGGCCAGCCGAATGAGGAAGTTGTCCTCTTCGCTGACTTTCTTCGTCATGAAGAAAGAGCACAGAACCGGCACGACCGTCAGCGCCACGATGAGAGCGCCAATGAGCGCAAACACGACGGTGAACGCCATGGGCTTGAACATTCGGCCTTCAATACCGGTCAGCGTGAACATCGGCAGGTAAACAATCGTGATGATCGCGACGCCAAACACGGTCGGCGTTCCCACCTGTTTGCAGGCGTTGAGCACGGTGTGCAGCCGTTCTTCGCGCGTCAGCAACCGACCAAGCTGGTGCTGACGAAGCGCGAGCATGCGCACAACGTTCTCCGCCATCACGACCGCACCATCGACGATTAGCCCAAAGTCCACCGCGCCGAGGCTCATTAGATTGCCCGAAACGCCATAACGAACCATGCCCGTCATGGCGAAGAGCATCGAAAGCGGAATCGCCGAGGCCACGATGAGCGCCGCGCGCCAATTACCCAACAGCCCAATCAGCACGGCCACGACGAGAATCGCGCCCTCAAGGAGATTTTTCTCCACCGTCCGGATCGTTGCGTTCACCAAGTCCGTTCGATTGTAAACGGTCTCGATGGCCATGCCGGCCGGGAGCTTGCCACGAATTTCCTCGATCTTCGCGTGCACGCGCTGCGACACGAGCCGGCTGTTTTCTCCAATCAGCATGAGCGCCGAGCCGAGCACCGCCTCTTCACCATCATGCGTAGCTGAACCGGTGCGTTGGCCGGAACCGATGGCTACTTCGGCCACGTCTTTCACCCGCAGCACTCCGGGTCGTCCCGCGAACTTAAGCGGCAGGTTGGCGATCTCTTCCGTGCTCTGAACGCGACCGACTGCACGGACGGTCACGGCTTCGCCGCCTTTCTCCACGACGGAGCCGCCCGCGTTTTCCACGTTCTCCGCAACAACGTCAGCGACTTCGCCCACGGTCAGACCCACGCTCGTTAGCTTCGCGGGATCGGGTTGAATCACGATTTGCCGTTCGTAGCCGCCGGAAGTGTTCACTTCGGTTACGCCCTTCACCGTGCGGAGCGCCGGCTTCACAATGTAGTCTTGCGCGAGTTTCAATTCGCGAAGGCGTTCGACCGGATCGGCCGGAACGTTCTTCGCGTCTTTGGCGTAGTGAACGGTGTAGTGGTATATCTCGCCCAGTCCGGTTGAGATCGGAGCAAGCTTCGGCGTCACACCGGGCGGTAGTTCCTCGATGACGGCTTGCAGGCGCTCGGCGGCGAGCTGACGTGCGCGGTAAATGTCTGCGTCCTCCTCAAAAATCAGCGTGATCTGAGAAAGCCCGAACTTCGAGAGCGACCGAACCTCCATCAGTTTCTCGATTCCGCCCATCTCCACTTCGATGGGATACGTCACGAGCTTCTCGATCTCTTCCGGCGCCAAAGCGGGGACGGAGGTGTTAATCTGCACCTGCACGTTCGTGATGTCGGGCACGGCATCGATCGGCAGGCGCACCGCCGACCACGCGCCAACGGCTACGAGCACAAGCGCTCCGAGCAGCACGATGACGCGCTGGCGGAGGGCGAATTCTAGAATTTTGTCGATCATATCGCGAATGGATTGTTTCGGAGTTGCCGGATCAATGGCTGTGCCCGCCGCCTTTGGTCAGCCGCAGCTCCGCCAGCCAGAGTTGCTCCACGGGCGAAGCGACCACGATGTCGCCCGAGTAGAGACCGTCCGTAATTTCAACAAACTCGCGAGATTTCGCGCCCACCTTTACCGGCGTGCGAAGATAGTGTTCGCCGTTGACCACATACACGAAGGTGCCGCTCGCGGCGTCGAGAACCGCGGATCGCGGCACCGTCAATACGGTGCGCGGTTCGCCCGCGAGCTTCACCTCCACAAATTCTCCCGGCTGTGGCGGCGGGTCGCGATCGAGAGCGAAAATCACATCGACGCGTCCTGTTGCCGGCATGCTCGCGCGATCGACGCGCTTCAGTTTAGCGCCGGTAAACGCTTGTTTCTCGAGTTGCGCCGCCTGCGCTTCCGACGCGCTCGCTACGGCGAGGACCTCCGGCTTTGCGGCGAAAACCTGGGCCAAAAACTTAACTTCGTCGGCCAATGGGCGATCGTCTGCCGGCACGGTTTTCAAACCGAGCGCCTGCACGACCTCCGGATTGAATGTGAGGCCCCGGCCCTCCTTGAACGTAACTCCGGATTCACCCTCGGCGTGCTCATGCCCTTCGCCGCCGTGATTTTCTTCCTCCTTGCCATGCTTGTGGCGGTCGTCGGCTTTGTGCTCGGCGTGGCCTTTCTCCTCGTGCTTGTGCCCGTCGCCTTCCTTGTGCCCGTGCTCTGCTTTTTGTCCGCAACCCGCGAGCGCCCCGGCGAGACAGAGGGCCATGATCGAGTAAACGGTCCTCATGGCGTGACCTCCACTGGGTTGAAATTGAGGCCCGTGAGCTGCTGGAGTTTGAGCCCCGCCGCCAACGCTTCGCTTTGCGTATCGAGCAACGCCTCGACGGCATCCAGATAGCTATTCTGTAATTCCACATAGGTCGCGATCGGCACCGCGCCTAGACGGTAGTGACGGTCGGCCAGTTCGGCTGCCTCACGGAACTCGGACACCGAGTCCGGCGCCCAACGCCGAGCCTCTGCGCTCTTCGTAGCGAAAGCTTGCGCGGCAGTGAGGATTTCCCGTTCGAGTTCGCGTTGTGCCACGATTAACGCGACCTCGGCCTGCTTCCGTCGCGCTTCCGCTACCTCCACTGCACTGCGGGTGCGCTGAGTCAGCGGCAGCGGCAGGCTGAGTCCGATCCCGACGACCGTTTCTCTCTCTCCCGCGTTCTCCTGAGAATAAAACGGGCTGATGGAAATGGCGGGATAACGCTCGTTGCGAGCCAGTCGGATTTCGAAGCCCTGCTGCTCGATCTCCACGCGTCGCATCCGAAATCCGAAATTGTTTTCCCGCGCCGCGGTGAGCAGCGCATCGATTGCGGGCGCGTCGTTCAGCTTCAAGTTTGGCGTCGCCACGCGCAGCGGCGCGCCCACAGGCGCACCGCGGAGCTGATTCAGCTCGATGAGCGCGGCCTGCACCTCAAGTGTCGCTTCCGTCGCCCGACGCTGAAGGGCGAGTTCGCCCGCTTCGATTACGCGCGTTTCCAGTAGCGGTGTGACGCCGGCAGGATCGCGGGCGAGAAAAGTTTCCTTCAAGGCAGCAAATCGATCCGCGACTTCGCGCACTGCCGACGCCCTCGCATGCGCCGCAAACAGAGTGTAAGCCAGCGTATGCGCACGTCCGCTCAGTGCGTTTTGAAAGCGCGCGAATCCCAGCTCCGCCAGTTCGAGCTGCCGGCTGGCAATCGCTTTTCGCAGCGCAAGTCGGCCGGGCCACTCGAAGGTATGCGTGACGGAGACCGACCATGCCGTTCCGGAACCGGCGAGCGTGCCCGTAACGTCGCGCACGCGCTTGCGCCCCGCGTCGAGCGACAGCTCGGGATCATTCCACGCGGCAGCCCCGCGTGCACGTGCCTTGGCGAGTTCGATCTCGGACTCGTAGAACTTGAGCTCGGGATTGTTGGCACTGATCTCCTGGACAAGCGTTGGCACCGAAACTGGCGTCTCGTCGCCTGGCGGTATTTGCGCGCGCAGTGACGTGGCGATGATGAGCAGCCCGAGAGCAGGGCGGTGGAATGAACGGGTGGAAAATAACTTCATTGGAAATGTGAAAGGAAGCCGTGGGAATCGAGGCATGGCGCTGCCCCGCAGAGACGCGACGCGCGCAGGCGTCGGCGTTAGTAAAGGCCCGACGGTCCGCGCAGGGACCACCGAGCGGGCTTAGGCGAGTGTCGGAGCGCGCGGCGTCAATGCGGCGCGCTGCACAAACTGCCACGTCGGCACCCAATCAGGCGCCCGCTCGAAATAACCCGGCGATAACGATTCAGCGTTTGGCTCGAATCGAAGCTCGGCAAACGCGATGCACGTAAGGCAAACGCATGCGACGAGCTGAGGTGGCGACACCTTGGATGAAGCGTCGGTGAGCTTGTATTCTCCACTTTCGACAGTCTTGCAGGCATCTCCGTCGTGATCGGCGCCGCCGCATCCTTGGGCGCCGCTTGCCTGCTCGCAATGTGCCGCCAGAACTCCGGCTGCCTCCAAACCGCAATGCTGCGTGGCAATCATCCAGAAGATTGCCAGGAAGAGAGCTACCGTTGCCCGGAATGGACGCATGACGTTCGGGATGTGTGGCAACTGTCGCTTGTTTCTCAATCCCCGCAAGTGCGCGGGAATTATAGGCTTCTTAGCTTTATGGGAGTTTCGCAACCCGGCAGCCACCCAATGTTCGCTGCCGGGTTCAAAAACGTCATCTTAATGCTCGCTGCACGTGCACGCATATTCCGCGCGGTTGCACTCGCCGCAATTGGCGAGGTCGAGATCGACGCGGAAATTCTGCGGACGCGCATCAGGCTTTGCCCGCATCTGAACCACGACCCGATATGGCGTGCCTTCCGGCACCGCCGTTTTCGAGACGTAGCCCGTTGCAGTCTTTTCCAACTCGACCTTCGTGCGACCGCTCTTTGGTTCCGCTGTCACGGCGACCACTTGCTCGCCGGGAGCGACCGGCTTTAGTGCCGCATCGTAGAAGGTGATCTCGATCTTCTTGTCGTTCGTCACGAAGAACTCGGCTTTTTGGCCGTCAACTTCGAGGAGACGGCCACCTTTAGGACCACCGACGATCTTTTCAGCGGCGGTGGCGGAAACGGCGCTGCACAAGGCAGCGATGGCAATGAATAGCGATTTTAGTTTCATAGGTGTAACGGAAAAATCATGTAGCGGCAGCGGCCACCGAAACCTCGTCCTCGTGTGCAGGCAGAGGTTTCGGGGCGCGCCGCCCCCATCGCGCCTCCATCCAGTCGTAGAGAATCGGTAGCACGATCAGCGTGAGGAACGTCGAGCTGATGACTCCGCCGATAACAACGGTAGCGAGAGGCCGCTGGACCTCCGCTCCCGCTCCGCTCGAAATCGCCATCGGCACGAAGCCGAGCGAGGCAACGAGCGCCGTCATCAGTTTCGGGCGAAGCCGCGTGAGTGTGCCCTCGACGACGGCATCGCGGAGACCGCGACCCTGATCGCGCAGTTGATTGATAAAGCTGATCAGCATGATGCCGTTCAGCACCGCGATGCCCGACAGCGCGATGAAGCCTATGCCGGCGGAGATCGTGAACGGCATATCGCGGAGCCAGAGCGCCACGATGCCGCCTGTCACTGCGAGCGGCACGCACAGGAAAATCAGGAGCGCTTGGCGCGCGCTCCCGAAGCTCGCGTAAATGAAGGTGAAAATCAGCGCGAGCGCGACGGGCACGACGATCGCTAGCCGCGCGCGTGCGGCCTGGAGATTTTCGAACTGACCGCCGAACTCAAAATAGTAGCCGGCGGGAAACACGACCGATGCGGCGAGCTTTTCCTGCGCCTCGCGCACGAAGCTCTCGGTGTCGCGGCCACGCACGTTGATGAGAATCGCCACGCGCCGCTGGGTGTCCTCGCGCGTGATGGTGCCCACGCGGTCCACCACGGCAATGTCAGCGATCCGCGAAAGCGGGACCTGGACATGATCCGCTGTCGTCACTGGTATCGAGCCGAGGCCCTTTAGATCGAGGCGCTGCGCTTCGGGCAGCCGCACGACCACGTCGAAGCGACGGTTTCCGTCTTGCAACGAACCCGCTTCCTCTCCTCCCAGCGCGGTGGAGACGACGCTGTTGATCTCGTCGGCGTGGAGATTGAGCCGCTGGAGCGCTTCGTGCTTCGGCGTGATTTCGAGCATCGGCACACGGCCCAAAGCTTCGAACTCAACATCGCCGCCACCGGGCACGTTGCGTAGAACTTCCCGTGCTTCAGCCGCGAGCCTTTCCAGCTCCGCGAAATCCTCGCCATAGATCTTCAGCGAAAGGTCGGCCCGGGCACCGGCCATAATCTCGTTGAAGCGCATCTGGATCGGTTGCGTGAAGAGATACGTTTGGCCCGCCACCGACTCCACCAGCGCGTGTCGCATCAGCTTGATCAGTTCGGCCTTCGTCGCGGGCCGGCCGTCGATTTTGCGCCATTCTTCGCGCGGCCTCAGGAAGATATACGTGTCGGCAACGTTCGGCCCCATTGGGTCCGTGGCAATCTCCGCGGTGCCGATGCGAGTGAAGATATGCGTGATCTCCGGAAATTTCTCGCGGAGCAGTTTCTCCGAGCGGCGTTGCAGCGCCAGGGAATCGCCGAGTGCGACGCTGTTGCCCCGAATCATTTGGATGGAGAGCGCGCCTTCATCCAATTGCGGGATAAACTCAGCGCCCAAGCGGGTGAAAAGCCACACCGAACCACCGAATCCCAGCGCCGCGCAACCGACGACGAACCACCGCCAACGCAGAGACCATTCGAGGAGCGGCGTGTAGATCGCCTTCGCGCCGCGCACCAGCCAGCCTTCCTTTTCGGTGATCCGCCCGCCAAGAAAACTCGCGGTAAGAACGGGCATCAGCGTGATCGCGAGGCCGAGTGCGCCAATCAGCGCGAGAATAACCGCGATCGCCATCGGGCGGAACATCTTCCCCTCAATACCGGTGAGCGCGAGGATCGGCACGTAAACCACCGTGATGATCATCACGCCAAAAAACATCGGCCTAACGACTTCGTGCGCCGATGCACGGACGACTTCGAGCCGCTCGCTACGCGTCAGCACGCGCCGCAGTGCGTGTTGTTTCTCTGCCAAGTGCCGGAGCGCGTTCTCGACCATCACGATTGCGCCATCCACAATCAGGCCGAAATCGATTGCGCCCAGGCTCATCAGGTTCGCGCTGACTTTCGCCTGCGCCATGCCCGTCAGCATGAAAAGAAAAGAGAGCGGAATCGCCAAGCTGACGATGAGTGCGGCCCGCCAATTGCCGAGCAGTGCGAAGAGAATGACCGCTACGAGAATCGCGCCTTCGAAGAGATTCTTTTCGACCGTGTGGATCGTCGCGTTCACCAGGTCGGAACGGTCGTAAACGACGCGGATTTCGACGCCAGCAGGAATCTTGGTCTGAATCTCATCGAGACGGGCGACCGCTGCTTGCGCCACGGCGCGGGCGTTTTCTCCCGCCAGCATAATGGCCGCCCCGGTGACCGTTTCTTCGCCGTCTTGCGTTGAGGCACCGGTGCGCACCGCTGAGCCGATCGACAGGCTGGCGAGATCGCGCACGAGCAGTGGCTTTGCCGCGCCGGCAAACTTCACCGGGATGTTCGCGAGCTGCTCCGCCGTCTTGGCCCGCGTGTCAGCGCGAACGACCACCGCTTCACCGCCGAGTTCGAGCACGCCGCCGCCCGCATTCTCGGTGCTCGCGCGGATCGCTTTGACCAATTGATCGAAGCTGACCGCCGCGTCGGCCAACTTCGCCGGGTCTGGTTCGATGATGATCTGCTTTTCGTAGCCTCCGATGGCGTTAACCTCGGCGAGACCCGGCGTGGAGCGCAGCAAGGGTTTGACCGTGTAGTCGTGCAGCAGGCGCAGTTGCCGAAGCTGTTCGGCGCGATTCTCCGGCTTGTCGGGAGCATCGTCGCGATAGCGCAGTGTATAATAGACGATTTCGCCCAATCCCGTGCTCACCGGTGCGAGTGCGGGTGAGACGTTGGATGGCAGCCGGTCGCGCGCGCGTGCCAATCGCTCGGTAACGAGCTGCCGTAACAGATAAATGTTTACGCCGTCCTCGAAGGTCATCGTCACCTGCGAGAGGCCGAACTTCGAGAGCGACCGCAGCTCGATCATGCCAGGCAGGCCGGCCATCTCGAGTTCGATGGGGACCGTGACCAAGACTTCGATTTCTTCCGGCGCGAGCGCTCCCACCTCGGTGTTGATCTGCACCTGAGGATTCGTGATGTCGGGCACCGCATCGATGGGGATGCGCAACGCTGACCACGCGCCAACGCCGATTAGCGCAAGCGAGATAAAGATGATCAGCGCGCGACGCCGGAGCGAGAAGTCAATCAGCCAAGCCAGCATCAATGCCCGTCGGCGCAGCCGACGCCTCCATTCACTGCTTGCAACTCAGCGAGCCAGAGTTCGCGCGCGCCCCGCGCGACGATCTTGTCCCCCTCATACAATCCATCTTCGACGGCAAAATGAGCATCGTCACCCACGCCCAGCTTCACGGGCGTCCGCAAGAACCACTCACCATTCACCACATAGACGAAGTCACCTTTAACGGTGCGCACGAGAGCCGTCGCGGGTATCGCGGTGGCACCCTTCGCTTCACCGAAGTCACGCGTGCCTACGTCGGAAGTCGCAAGATCGATGAAGGACGCAGCGACGGGAGTGAGCTGAAGTCCATGCCCTGCCTTGTAGGTGGCGGCGGGGTTCGGCTCGTGAGCGTGAACCTGGGCCTCGGCGCGGCCTTCACCGCAACCGGAATTGAGGAGTGCCAGCAGAGCGAGAGTGGAGAGAGTAAGATAGGTTTTCATTTGGAAATTTCTACGGCGTTGAATTCGAGGCCCGTGAGGAGTTGAAGCTGCTGGCCGGCTTCCAGCGCGTCGCGCTTCGTGTCGAGGATGGCTTCAACGGCATCGAGATACGCGCCCTGCAACTCGACGTAGGTCGCAAGGGGCACGGCTCCGAGCCGATAGTGACGATCCGCCAATTCGGCGGCCTCACGGAATTTTTGCGCAGCTTCGGGCTGCCACTGGGCCGTCGCGGAAAGAGAAGCTTCAAACTTCTGGAAGGTCGTGATCACTTCTCGCTCCATGTCGCGTTGCGCGACGAGCATCGCAGTTTCCGCCTGCCGGCGTTTGGCCTCGCTCAAGTCCACGTTGGCCCGCGTGCGATTTGTGAGCGGCAGCGGCACGGAAACGCCGATGCCTACGACCGACTCGCGTTCAGCGGCCTTCTCTTCCGAGTAAAACGGGCTCACGGAAACAGCGGGGTAACGTTCGTTGCGCGCCAGCGACACTTCGAGTCCTTGCTGCTCCAACTCGACCCGCTTCATCCGAAATTCGAAGTTCTTCTCGCGCGCGGAGGAGAGCAGTTGCGCCAACGTTGGCGGCTGATGAAAGGTCATCTGTGCGCCCGCCATCTCGATCGGTGTATCCACGGGCGCACCGCGTAGCTGATTGAGTTCAACCAATGCCGCTTTAGCGGCCAGCTCAGCGTCAGTCGCGCGGCGTTTGAGCGCGAGTTCCTGTGCCTCGATGACGCGGGTTTCGAGTTGCGGCGTGATGCCTGCCGGATCGCGTGCGAGGAAAGTTTCGCGCAGCACTTGATAACGCGCCGCCACTTCCTTGGTCGCGGCGGCTTTTTCTTCGGCGACCTGCAATGCGTAGGTGAGGACTCGAGCGCGCGAG
The DNA here is from genome assembly GCA_023426435.1 of Verrucomicrobiota bacterium. Lineage (GTDB taxonomy): Bacteria > Verrucomicrobiota > Verrucomicrobiia > Opitutales > Opitutaceae > Opitutus. Next base: position 29,305 of record JAFAAS010000074.1, read on the forward strand.
GCCAGCGCGGCGCGAAAGCGGGCGAGACCAAGCTCGGCCAGCTCGATTTGCCGGTTTGCGATCGCCTTGCGCAGCCCGAGCCGGCCCGGCCATTCGAAAGTCTGCGTGACCGAGACCGACCATGCCGTGCCTTCGCCTGCAATCACGCCGACCGAATCGCGCACGCGTTTTCGCCCCGCGTCGATGGACAATTCTGGATCAGCGGGCGCGCCAGCCGAACGGCGCCCGGCTTTGGCGGCGTCGATTTCGGCTTCGTAGAATTTCAGCTCGGGATTGTTCGCGACCACATTCGCGACGAGCGCCTCCAGTGAAACGCTCGTTGATGAGGACGCGTGCAACGCACCCGCGCTGAGAGCAATCAGGAGGAGCAAACGGGGCTTAACTGTAGGGACGAAACGAAAATTCATGAACGGATTCGCTAACGGTTTTGTCGGCCCGTGCAGGCTCGACCCATCGCCGGAAACGCGCACATGCGCGCAAACGGCCACTGTCCGGTTCGCGCAGGAACCGGTTAAGCGATCAGCGAATCAGGAGCGTGAGCCAGCGCAGCGGCTCGACGTTCGAAGTGCCACCCTACTGTGCAATCTCGCGGCCGCTCGTTATCGCGAACCGCAAACTCTACGGCGCCCGGTGCTTCCACGGCGGCCTTCAAGCAAATCAAGCAGGCGCAAATAAAGGTGACCGGGGGTGCTGTCTTGAATGTCGGAACGACGCCCTGAAAATCTCCCGATTCGACGATATTGCAGCCATCGAGGGGGGCATTTGCGCTGTTTGGGGAATGGCAATCCTCACTGGCGCAAAGATTCTCCACGCCTGCCGCTTCCAATGCACAGCACATTGTGGCCGGTCCCCAGATGAGGATCAGGCACAAGGCGATTAGACGCTGCACATTACGCGGCATTGCCAACCGGGCAATCCATGGAGGAGGCCGCTCTTGTCAAACCTTCAGCTCGGAAAAGTTCGCCTGACGAAGGTCGGGTAGCTCGTCTAATGCCAGCGATTCCAAACAACCGCCCCTTCGGCTACTTTGTAACGCCGACGCGCATTGAGAGCCGATGCTCGCTGGCGCTCGAATTCTTCCAGTGCCTGCCAGCCGCTGGTTTTCGCATTCTAGCGGCGGTCAAGGTCGTATCGCTGCGCGATCTCCACCACGCGCACACCCTTCGCGTCCCCCTCGTTGCTGCCAAGCCAGCCGCCTCGGTGCTCCGGCAGCGCTTTGACTTTCGCCGCTGAGCGAAAAACGCCATTGCTGGCAGAGGCGATAAGGCGCACAACGCGCACACGCCCGAGCCGGCTACGGCGCTTCCCATGCGCGTTTATGAAGCCAAGCTGGTTTACGAGGCCACGTTGTTCGAAGTCGGGGCCACGGCGCTCAATTCGGCCGAGTTGGTGTACGAGTACATGAAGGACACGCTGGAGGTCTACCCGACCCAAGAGGTGTTTCACGTGATCCTGCTCAACCGGAAGAACCGCCCGCTCGGTCGGAACCTCGCGACGATCGGCACCGCCGGGAGCACGTCGGTCCATCCGCGAGAGGTGTACCGTCCCGCGATCATTGGAGGGGCCAGTGCGATCATTTGTGTGCACAACCTATGTGATGCATCACATAGGTTGTGTTATGTGGCGAGCCGAGCTATGTGGAGTGACGGACTGTTTTTCGGAGGCGCTTCACTCTGCGCAGCAGCGTAATCGCTGCACATAACTCGGCAGGCAATCAGGCGAGGTTGACGCGTTCGGCGAGGGCGAATTTGACAGCGGCCTTGACGTTGCCGAGGCAGCAGGAGCCTTGAGGATTGCGAATCTCACAGGCGCAGAAATCAGCCTTCATCTCTGCGGCGATGCGTTCGATCACGGTGGATTTTCCTGTGGCGGCAAGCTCCTCACGAATCATCGCGGGCGTGAAGCCGAAGCAATAACACACCGGTGCATGCACGGGATCTTTTTGAGTGACCGGACGGCGAACGTCATCCGTCGTGAGAACTGAGCCACCGGCGCTGAAATAAACGGCCGGGCAATCGGGTGTGGGACAGAAGTGAAATCCCCCGCCATTTACGGTCGGCAAAAACTGGGACTTAACTTGGTGCTTGAGCGTGAGCGTCGAGACCGGGCGACCCGCACGCCCGCACTGCGGGCAGGACGGCTTGGGGGCCGACTCCTTCGCGGCCGAGCACTCGTCGTCTTTCGCGGAGCAGCAATCGGACATGGTGGTCAGTTTACCGGCTCCGCTTTGAAACCCGTGGCGTCGATCTTGGCGATCACCGCCGTCGCGGAAATCACCGTGGGGTCGTAAACGACCTCGGCCTCTTTCGTCGCGTAGTGGACGGCCGCCGAGCGGATGCCGGGAACCCGCTGCAGCGTGCCGGCAATGCCGACCGCGCAGGCGGCGCAATCCATGGAGGGGATGCGCACGCGCAGCACGCGGCCATCCGTCGGCGCGGAGCTTGAGATCGACGCGCGGCCGAAAGCGGTTTGGGCGAGCTGCGGAAACAAGGCGACCGCACCGGCCACTACCGTGCTGAAGATGAGAACGCCCAAGGACCAGCGACTCGCGCGCGGGGTCGCACAGGCGCCGTCCGCGCAGGCGATGCGTCGGGCACGCAAGGTCAGCACCCAGGCGAGAGCGAGGAGTGCAACGGTGATGCCGAGAAACACCGGCCGCCAGCGCTCGAACCAGCCGGCGGCGACAAAACTGCCCGCTCCCGCGACGGCCGCCACCAACGGTCCGATGCAGCAAAGCGAAGCGGCCAGGGCGGACAAAAATCCTCCTGTCAGAATCCACGATTGCTTCACCGGCTTCATCGACGCAGTTTACACCCTGTAGTAGGGTATAAGGTCAACCGCCATGTCATGACAATCGGAGAACTCGCCAAGGCCGCCGGGGTAAACGTCCAAACTGTCCGCTACTATGAGCGAATGGAACTCCTGCCGGCGACCCACCGCTGGCCGGGATCGGGCTACCGGGACTTTGACGATGAGGCCCTGAGTCGGCTACGATTTATCCGGTCGGCGAAGGACCTCGGGTTCACCCTGCGCGAGATCAAGGAGTTGATGGAAATGCAAATTTTGCCGGGTGAGTCGTGCGCCGAGGTGAAGCGGCTCTTGGAGATTAAGCAGCAGGAGCTTGATCGGCGCATGCAGGAGATGCGTCGGTTGCACCGCGCCTTGGGGAAACTCATCACGGCGTGCCGGCGGCGGTCCAAGAAGACGACGTGTCCAGCTCTTTGGGCGATCGCGTTCAAGGCTCGCAGTTAGAGGCTGGAAAGCCAGTCGAGCACGTCCTTGTTGGCGCGCCATGAGGACGGGTGCTTCGGCTTCGGGAGAATCTTCTCGGCGGAGGCGAGAGTCTTGCGCTTCATCTCCAGGTCGATCTCAACGTAGGTGTTGGTGGTCTCAATGGAAGCGTGACCCAGCCACGAGCGGATCATCGCCAGATCGACGTTCGACTGGAGCAGGTGCATCGCCGTCGTGTGACGCCACGTGTGCGGAGTGATGCGACGCGCGAGCAAGGTCGGGCAACGCTGGGCCGCCCCACTGATGCGGTGGCTGACGATGTAACGCACGCCGTAGCGCGTGAGCCGGTTGCCGTCGGTGTTGAGGAAGAGCGGCACAGCATCGGTGAACTTGATCGAGCGCGTCTGGAGATAGCTCTTCACTGCCGTGACCGTCTCGGACCACAACGGGCAGGTCCGCTCTTTGCGGCCCTTGCCGAAGATGAGGACGCTCGACGGTCGCGTGAAACGCACGTGCCGCACGTCGAGGTCTACCAACTCCTGCGCGCGCATGCCGGTGTTGTAGAGCATCCGCAAGAGCGCGTCGTCGCGTTGACCGAACCGCGTGCGGCAATCGATCTGACGAAACACCTCCTGCACCTCGTCCTTCTCCAAAAACTGCGCGACCCGATGCGGTCGCCGTTTGAACGGCACCGCGATGATCGTGTGGGTGTGGGCCAGGTGTCGGGGATCGACGATCGCGAGGTAGCGGAAGAAGGAATGGATCGCGGCCAGTCGAAGATTACGGGTGACGATCCCGTTGTGCCGGTCCGCTTCGAGATGGCGAAGAAAGCTGTGCACCCGCTCCGCGGTGAGATCGGCCAGAGTGAGCTCGGTCACGCGCTTGCCCGAATCGTCGGAAGCAAACTTGAGGAGGAGCTTGAAGGTGTCGCGATACGACAGAACCGTGTGGCCACTCAGTCCGCGCTGGGACACGAGATGCTGGTCGAAAAAACCGCGGATCAGAGCTGGGAGGTCGGGGGCTGACATAAGAGACGGGCCGATGGCACCGCGAAGTGTTCGTGGAAACGCTGGCCCACCGACTCCATCAGCTCGGCCGTGGCGTGCAGATAAACCTCGGTCCCGGTGACGGTGCTGTGCCCGAGGTAGGTGGACAGGATCGGCAGCTTCGCGAAAAGATTATCGCCGCTCTGGTGCCACGCCATCAGCCGCGACACCGCGAAAGAATGCCGCAGGTCGTGGATGCGCGGCCCGCGCTGGCCCGGCGGGCCGCGCAGTCCCAATCGACGCAGCACTTGAAGAAACACCGTCGTGAAGCTCGGCACGTGATAGCGCCCACCGAGGGCGGACGGAAAAAATGGCGCGGTCGACTCCAGCGAGAATCCGGCTGCGCGGCGCTGGGTCATGTAGGCCGCAAGCTGCTTGGTGGTGCACGGTGCCAGCGGCACATAGCGGGTCTTGCCGAACTTGGTTTGGCGAATGAGCAAGAGCCGGCGTGATAGATCGACGTCAGCGAGGTTGAGCTTCACCGCTTCGCCAACGCGAAGGCCCGTGGTGTAGAGAAACCCGACGAGGGTCGCGAACACCACGGGGCGCAGCGGATCCGGAGAACGCCCGGACGCCGGCGCCGCCGCCATGATCCGGCGGACCTCGTCGCGCGTGTAGATGTGCGGCATCGGCCGGTTGCGCCGCGGCAAAAACATCCGATGCACGATGCACGTGCGGGAATCGAAATGGCTTTGATAGAGGCAAAACTGACGGAGGATCGACATCCGGTTGATCCGGGTCCCCGGAGCCAGGTGCTCGGTGCTCTTGAAATAACGCTCAGCGACCTCACGCGTGATCGTGTCGCCGGGTTGCAGCTCACTGATGAGAAAACGGTCGAGGTAACGCAGCACCTTGAGGAGATAAGGACCACGGCCCGAGGCGGCCCGCGTCTCCCAGAAAGATTGAAGCCGGAACGCGAGCGCGCTGCGAAAACAACAGGTAGCCATCGCTCACTTCCTCGGCCACGGCATCGCCACCTGCCGCGGTGTCTTCAAGTCCGCCTTGGCGTAGATGTAGGTGGTGTCGATGTAACGATGCCCCAGGGCGTCGGCGATGGCCTTGATCGGTTGATCGTGCTCCAGTGCGCGAATCGCCCACGAATGCCGCAACGAGTGCGCGCCGCGTCCGGGCTGATGAACGCCGGCCTTGTGCAGGTAGTGCTTCACCACGGTGGAGATCGCCATGCTGCTCAGCGACCCGTGCGGCGCCTTGGTGCTGAGGAACACCTCGCGATGGGGCGTGCGTGGGTCGCGGTGGCGGAGCCACTTGATGATTGCGTCCGCGACGGCGTCCAGGAGCGGAACGACAACCTCCTTGCCGCCTTTTTGCGCGCAGAAGCGGATCTTGGCCTGCCGCCAGTCGAGGTCCTCCATGACGAGCCGGCAGGCGGAGATCGCGCGGACGCCATAGGCCATCAAAACCAGAACGATCGCGTAGTCCCGCGCGCCGTTGGGCGTTGTCTTGTCGATCGCAGCCAGCACGCGTTCGAGCGCCGAATCCTCGATGCCCCTGGGGAGCGAAGCGTGCCGATAGTGCCTCTGTCGCGGGACCAACTCGGAGAAGTCCGCCTGAGTGTGGCCGTGATCCGCGCAGTAGCGCAGGAAGGAGCGAAGGCTCGATGACAACGAGCGCACGTTGTCTTTGCTGTCCTTCATGTGCCGCTTGAGCTGCGCCTCCACCTGCTCGGCGCTGAGGGTCTTGAGGCGCGGCCGTTGCACGTCGTGCTTCAGGAACTCGAGGAACGCGGTGGTGTGCGCGAGGTGGCGCTTCACCGTCACTGGCGCCACGGCGCGCTCGTCGCGTAGATAGACGATATAAGGATCGAGGATCCAACTGTAGGGCGTCACGACCTGCACCAGCTTGGGTGGCGTGATAACCTTGAGCGCCTCCAGATAGAAAAACAGATGGCGCAAGTGCGCTCGCGCGTTGTCGCGCGGCGAATAGCGGGTGCTGGTCGTGCGGACCCCGCGGAGATAGTCGTCCAAGAAAGGCTCGACCATCTCGGCGGAAATAGCCGAGGCCTTGGTGATGCCACGCTCCGTCACGTAGACGTTGAACATGCAGCAGGTGCCCAGAATGCCGCAACCGTGGTGGATGGAATACCCGTTCTTCTTCAGCGTCAGAGCCAGGCCATCGAAGTAATCGCCCAGCACGCCACGCCGAAAGTCAGCCAGCGTCCGTCGCTCGCAGTAAAAGTGCTCCAAGCCGCCATCCGTCGAGCGATCCAAAGAATAGTAGGGCTTGCGCATCCCACACGTAATCCACCGCACGGGCCGCGTGAAGAAACCAGCTCCGACACTGGCGCGAAAAAACGGCGGGAAACTGATTTAGCTATGTGCAGCGATCCAGCCTACGCGCAGAGCGAGTCCCGAGTGAAAAGCCAACCCGCACTCCACATAGCTCGGCTCGCCACATAACACAACCATCCCTCGGGCGACCCCGCTCCAAGCGCGGCCGATATTCGGGTGACTCGGTTGCTCCGGGACGCGGCCCAAACGGTAGAGATCGACCTGCTCGACCACATCGTCTTAGGCCACAAGGACGCCGATCCGGTAGGCCTGGGATACTACAGCTTTAGATCGGCGGGTCTGATCTGAGCCAAGGGGCTTCGGCCCCTTTTTTCGTCTGGCGAACGTTCAGGCCGAGCGTTGCAGGCCCTCTTCAGGCCCGTCGGACCGCGGCTTCGGCGGTGGCTTGGGGAGCACCTGTAGCTTCCTTTGAAAGCCCGGATACTGGACGCCCTTGGGCGAAACCAGAACGTAGCCTTCCATTTGCGCGTAAAGCATGACGGCTCCTTTGTGTCGCAGGTTCAATTTGCGCATGATCGCCTTCCGGTGCGTCGAAACCGTATTCGGCGACATCCGCAACCGATCGGCTGCGGTCTGATCGTCGGAGCCGTCGCCGATCACGGCCAAGACGACCTGCTCCCGCTCCGTCAGCGAATCGAGTGTCACCCGCCGCGGCCGCTTCAGTCGCGTGACCATCGACGGACTCACGTACGGGCGCCGGTCGATGACCTGCGCGAGAGCGACGGGCAGATTCTCCAGTCCTTCCGCCGAACCGTCGTAGATTCCGTCGTAGCGTTACAGACGGCAGACGCCGGGCTCGTTCCGCACCTCTCGCGCTGCGGTCCAGGACCGATTGGTTCCGTCTTGGTCAATGCCATTAGAATGCCGCTTTCCAAGCAGCGCGGTCATGCGAGATCAATGGCACAGCCACACCAATATTGGCGGAGCCCGACTGCAGACCGTGGCATCGATTGTGCCGGAAACCGCGGTATGAGCGCTTCTGCCATTTCGCCCCGTGGAATTGCACCTTGCCAATGGGCGGGCCGGGCAAACCGGTGGCGGAAACCACGAGGTTCTCCCTCGAGGCACCGTTCAGCTACTATGCCAACACCGCCCAAAGCAATTGGCCGATGGCGAAAAGGATACCGCCCACGAGTATGAACCACGAGACCACCCACCAAAGAAGGAGCGCGCGCGACCTCCACTTCCCTTCTGCATCGGCAGCAGTATCCGATACGAGAGGTGTCGGAGGGAAAGACTCCATCTCAATCAAATCCTTTGCATCTGGGCTGTTATCGCGTTCAGGAGGCGGGGTGTCGCGATGTTGTTGGGGCTGTGCGCCGACCTCGATGTCAACCTGAACGCGTTCTACGCCAAACCCGATCTTGTTGCTGCCGATAAGATCGCCCACGGCTTCGACTATGACGCAGCATTTCGCCAGCGGGATTCGGGCCCTAGGATGTCGACGATAATGGAGCCGTCGCGGCTCGTCCTTAACCGAGAAGCGGATGCTCTCGCCGCGTGTATTTTCAATGCTGATTTTCGACCTCGGAACAGCGGCTAATGCAAACTTGTATAGCTGCTCAAGCGCCGCTTCCGACAGCGCCATTTCCTTTATGATTTCAGCGGCCTTCGAGGCCGTTGTCGCTGATCCCCTCATTGCAGAACGCGGACCTCCGTTCACGCGATCTTGGAGCTAGCTGCTCCAAGATCGGCCGCTAGAACATGACGACGCGTTGCCCGCGGAATCTACGAGGACGAAATGTCGAACCCGCGCGTCCTCATCGTCCATCTCGACGAGGTCGAGAGCGTATCGGATGGCGGGCGCGATTTGTGAGGGAGTTAAATGTGTAAAGGAAGTCATTGCGGTGAAAAATCGAGGTTGAGCTTGAGTCGAAGCTTAGCGGCAGAGCGTCTAACTTCGATGAATCAACCGTTCGCATACGACGAGACGGCCGCGATGCTGAGGCGCATTTCACCTCTTCGGCCTCCTCGCCTTCGTCGCTTCATTATACGACCATGGCTCGCGAGCGCCTACTGACACTTTCCGGGGCATCAAACCCGGCGGCGAAACCTATAACGGCGCGTTCGCATAGATTTTAAGACGAAAGTTGATGATCGCGAACACGACACCGCACTTAATTTTCCGCCCGAAAGCCGAAGGGCTACAAGCCATCCTGCCGCGTTGCTACTACCCTGTTGGCCAACTTGGCCAACCTCCTCCCCGCAGCCGCGGATTGTGCCTGTCCACCGCCCACGAGTTGTCCAAGCCCGTCCTACTGCAGGGATATTGCAGACACTACGAGTGCTCCTTGGCCGGTTTGCAGTGCGCGGGGTGGCAAACGCTGGGGCACACTTTTCACCCACAAACGAGGCGTTAGTGGGGACCTAAACGTAATTTCTCATCAGACTCCCCCACCTAAAACGGAAAAACCGGCCACAAGTGTGCTTTTTGCCTCCGCACTGAGCCTCTGATATCAAAGTTGCCGTGCAAGATGGGGCACCTAGAGTTGGCCCACGCTATTTCCATAGCCTGTTTGATATCACTTTCCTAACGACCTAATAACCCGTCATTTCTAGGAAAACGTCCGGTTCACGCTCGCTCCTCCCCGCCCCGAGCTGCCGCTCCGGTTGCTGCCGGTAGCAGCGAGGCTTCGTGGCGGCGGAGCCGTGTTGATTTGCTGCGTTCGATTCGGCTGGGACGTTATGATCGGCGTGACCGTCGTTCGGCATCTGATGGTCCATTCCGGACTGGCCAGGCTGTTCAGTCGTCGCAGCCGGCATGTCGTGCCCACCCATTCCCATGTCCGCCATCGTGCGGAGCGGGCGCTTGCGCCGCTCCGGGATCGGACCACGCAGACCTTCGCGTGGCGCGAGCGTCCCAAGCGCGAAACCGCTGCGGTCAGACGTCTCGGCAAAGATCGTGTAAGCGCGTTCGTCGTCCAGCTCGACCAGGACGTCGTAGGTCTCCGCGGCACCCATGCGGAACTCTTCCACTTCGACGGGGCGCACGTGCTGTCCGTCTGCTTCGATCACCGTCATCTTCAAACCGGGAATCCGCACATCGTAGTGCGTCGTGGCGGCGGCGTTGATAAAGCGCAGCCGTATGCGCTCGCCGCGCTGGAAGATTCCTGTCCACGGATCGACGGCCGTGCGGCCGTTCAGGAGAAACGTGAAGTTCGATCCGGTCAGGTCCGCGATGTCGGTGGGATCCATGCGCATTTTCGACCAAGCGCCCCAGCTCTCCCACGTCTGTTTGAAACCCTTCTCCCGCACGTCGGCGAAGAAATCCAGCGCTGTCTGGCGCTGCATATTGCTGAAGTTCGCTCGCTTTTTCAGCTTCGCGAAAAGCCGGTGCGGGTCGCTGAACGTCCAATCCGAAAGCACCACGACGTAGTCGCGCGCATACTCCGCGTGTTCGCCGTGTGCCGGATCGATGACAATCGGGCCATACTGCCCAAGCTGCTCGTGCATCGCTGAGTGGCTGTGATACCAATACGTGCCGTATTGCTTCAGCGGAAACCGATACACGAACGTTTCTCCCGGATCGATGCCACCGAAGCTTACGCCGGGCACGCCGTCCATTTCCGCGGGCAACAAGAGACCGTGCCAGTGAATCGACGCGCTTTCATCCAGCCGGTTTGTGACGCGCAACTCCACGTCGTCGCCTTCGCGGAAGCGCAGCAGCGGAGCGGGCAACGAACGATTAACCGCCACGACGCGGCCCACACGATCACCGATTGGCACCTCGATACGCTCGATCGTCAGATCGACCACCTTCGCCTGCCCGGTGGGATTGACGGAGGCGGCGGGAGAGAGCGGCGCGGGTGGAGCCGTTCCTTGAGCGCCATGCCCGGCATGCGGATTCTGCGCCCAAGCCGGTGCGACGCGCGCGAGCGCGGCTGACAATGTCAACGCGCCGGTGAGTCGAAGGAAATCCCTGCGCGATGGATTGCTGTTGCGTAAGGAGCACTCGGGATGGGGTGCGGGAAATCTCATGCTGATGGCGAAATATGCGCGGCATTCACGGGACAGCGCGAAGGCGGGGCAGTTCATTACACCTCAGATCGCACATCTCATTGCAGGGACGGGCAGGAGCGGAGCCGCTCCGCGATTTTCAGTAGTCGACTAATCGCGTTCGGGTTCACTCAAGGAACGTTTTTCCAGTTCGAGCCAAGGAGGTCATCACCATAACCGGGGCATGCTCACGACGCTTTACGCGGCGGCTTTCCAAGCTAGGGTGTGGCGCATGGCCGAATCGCTCTCTACCGGCGTCGCGGCGAAGCTTCTCGCTCATCGCCACGTCTTCAAATCCTTCGTCGCTTCGCGCGTCGGCAACGAAGCTGACGCCGAGGATTTGCTGCAGAACGGTCTGGTCAAAGCTTTGGAACATGCCGGTGAAGTGAAAGACGGCGAGAAGGCGGTCGCGTGGTTCTATCAGCTCTTGCGAAATGTAATCGTCGATCACGCGCGCAGCCGAACCGCGGCGGCAAAACGCGAAGAAGCGTGGGCAGTCGACGCAGCGACTTTGCGCGACGATGAGGAAGCGGAACGGCATATCTGCGCCTGCTTCGAAAGAATGCTGCCCGCGCTCAAGCCGAGCCACGCCGAGTTACTTCGGCGCATCGAACTGCAGAACGAGTCGGTGGCGGAAGCCGCAGCGGCACTCGGCATCACGCCCAACAACGCGAGCGTGACGCTCTACCGCGCTCGCGCCGAGTTGCGCGCGAGGCTCGTGGCCTTCTGCGGCGATTGCGCGTGTCTCGAAAACTGCGAGTGCGAGTAAGCTGACGGTGATGCACGTGTAAAAACTCGAGTTCGGCTTCGTCCGGTTTTTCGAGAGAGCCAGGGCCACGTGCGACTGGCGGAAACCGTTGCGGTGCTTACCCTGTAAGAATGGCGGAACGCCTCCGTCTTCCGATATATGAACCACCCTCGCAAATCTTGCAGCCACGGTCATCATCATGACGACAAGGAGAAGCATCAACACCACGAACATCATCACGACGCGAGCCTGACGCCGTCGGCGTCGGCAAAATATTTCTGCCCTATGTGTGCAGGCGTCGAGTCCGATAAACCCGGCGACTGCCCGAAGTGCGGCATGGCGCTTGAGCGCAATCCCGCGTGGGTCGGTTCCAGCAAAACGATCTATACCTGCCCAATGCACCCCGAGGTGCAGCAGGATCACCCCGGCGATTGTCCGAAATGCGGAATGCCGCTCGAACCGGACAACGCGGCGACCGCTGAGGACGACGACGAGGCCGAACTGCGACAGCTTGCACGAAAGCTCTGGATCGGTGCTGCCCTGGCGCTGCCGGTGTTTCTATCCGCGATGCTTGGGATGATTCCGGGTATCTCGCTCGACTCAATTCTCAGCGATGACGTTCGTCGGTGGCTTGAGTTCATTCTCGCGACGCCGGTCGTGTTCTGGTCCGGCGACTTTATCTGGCGCCGCGCGTTCAATTCGATCCGTCACCGGAGCGCGAACATGTATACGTTGCTCGCCCTCGGTATCGGCGCGGCTTTCCTGTTTTCTGTCGTCGCTTTGCTCGCGCCGGATCTATTCCCGCACGAAATGCGGCATGGCGGCTCGACGGGGCTCTACTTCGAAGCGGCGGCTGTGATCACCGTCCTCGCCGTGTTTGGCGAATACCTTCAGGAGCGCGCACGCAAGCGCACGGGCCAGGCCGTCAAAGCACTGCTCGGCCTCGCGCCCAAAACTGCGCGGCGCGTGCGTGACGGGCTGGAAGAAGATGTCGCGCTCGATCAAATTCATGTGGGCGACCTGTTGCGCGTTCGACCCGGCGAAAAAATTCCGCTCGACGGCGTGATTACCGAGGGTCGCAGCAATGTCGATGAGTCCATGCTTACGGGCGAACCGCTGCCGGTTGAGAAGACCACGGGCGATCGCGTCATCGGAGCGACCGTGAATCAAACCGGCGGTTTCGTCATGCGTGCGGACAAGGTCGGCGCGGACACGTTGCTGTCGCAGATCGTCCACATGGTTGCGCAAGCGCAGCGGAGTCGCGCACCGATCCAGGCGCTGGCCGACAAGGTTTCGTCGTGGTTTGTCCCCGCGGTCATCGGCATCTCTATCATCACCGTTGTGGCCTGGTTGATGTGGGGGCCCGAGCCTGCTTTAGCGTATGCGATCGCGAATGCCGTCGCCGTGCTGATCATTGCGTGTCCGTGCGCCCTTGGGCTCGCGACGCCGATGTCGATCATGGTCGGCGTCGGTCGCGGCGCGCAGCTTGGCGTGCTGATCCGGGACGCCGCGGCGCTCCAACGCGCCGAGAAAGTCACGCATCTTATCACCGACAAAACCGGCACACTGACGGAAGGCCGCCCGCGGCTCACCGAACTTTACGCCTCGAAATCCATCGGTGACGAAAAGCTCATTGCTTGGTCCGCTGCGCTCGAAAAGGGCAGCGAACATCCCTTGGCCCATGCCGTCGTGAAAGCCGCTGACAGCCGGAAAATTCTAATGCCCGATGTGCAAGAGTTCGGCTCTGTAACCGGTGCAGGCGTTGTTGGACGAATTGAAGGCAAAACCGTCCGGGTCGGTAAACGTGCCTGGCTGTTAGCTGAAGGCGTCAACATCGCACGTGAGTTCGACGACAACGCCGGCCGGCTCCTCCAGAGTGGTGGCACGGTCATCTGGGTTGCGATCGACCGTGAAGTCGCCGGCGTCCTCGCGCTCGCCGATCCAATCAAGGCCACGACCGCGGAAGCGGTCAGGCGCCTGCACGAACTCGGCCTGAAGGTCGTGATGCTCACCGGCGACAACCCCATCACCGCGAACGCCGTCGGCAAGCAGCTCGGAATCGACGACGTGCGCGCGGAACTCGCGCCCGCAGACAAGCAGCGCATCGTCGAGGAACTCCGCAGCGGCGGCCACGTCGTGGCCATGGCGGGCGACGGCATCAACGACGCGCCTGCACTCGCCGCTGCCGATGTCGGCATTGCGATGGGCACGGGCACGGACGTAGCAATCGAAAGCGCCGGCATCACACTGGTGAAGGGAGACCTTCGCGGGATAGTAAACTCCCTCGCCCTTTCGCGGCGCGTGATGAAAAACATCCGCCAGAATCTCTTCCTCGCGTTTGTCTACAATTCGGCCGGCGTGCCGCTTGCAGCCGGCGTGTTGTATCCGGCGTTTGGATGGCTCATGAATCCGATGTTTGCCGGCGTCGCCATGGCGCTCAGCAGCGTGTCCGTGATCACCAACGCGCTGCGCCTTCGCCGCGTCCGCCTTTGAAACAATCACTACTGCGGCGCTTCAGTGATGGCTTCGCTGCAGTAGTGTTCAAATTCACGGCGCAGGGCGCGCCGCGCTCGATGGAGCGTCACATTAAAGGTGGCCTTCGAAATATTGAACTCGGCGGCAACCATCAGCTTCATCTCTCCACCGAGTTCCACTCGGCGGATGATCTCGGCGTAACGAGGGTTGATCCGGGGCAGGAGCCGCAAGACAAGGTCGCCAACGGCGCCTTCCCAGACGCGTGCGGAGCTGGCCGACCCTGAAAGGGCGAGGTCCGTATTTGGACGCCCTGACGTGCGGCCGCACTTCTCCGCCTGGATTGCGCGATGCAGTATGCGGCAGAGCCAAGGAACGAGACCCTCTCCACGCCCGAGGCCTTGTTCTTCGCGGAGAAGTCCTGCGAGGGTGCCAAAAAACAGCGCCTCATCCGACGCAGCCTCCAACTCGGAGCGAATCGCCCGCGTCAGCCTGCATTGCTTCTGCTTCGGCCGCATTGATCAAAACCAGTCGCTGCCCCAGATGAGCGTTCCACCGAAATGCCCCGTGGCCACAACCAGAATGGCGGCGGCCAAAGCCAGGCACAGACGCGTCCCAGGCGCGTGCGTCGCGCCAGCAACTCTTCCATTCGTGGCGCAAACCAGAACCGCGGCTGCGGTCGACCCGATACCAAGCCAGCGATGCCATTCCAGTGTCAGCCGATGATCGGAACGCACCGGTTCGTGCGCCGCCAGCAGCCACCCTGTTCCGGCTGCCAGGAGCGCCGTTGCGGCACCCCAGACAAACAGCCAGCGCGAAGCCGTTGCGAGGAACGAGGTATCGCGGAAAGCCTGGATGCACTCGATGACGGCCCCCGCCACTATAAACGTTAACGGCGCGTGCAGCGCAACGGGATGGAGTCTCCCAAGAAATTCGGCCGCAGCACTCATAGGCACACGAGCCCGCCGTGAATTCTCAATGATGCCCGCTGTGTGCCTTCGATTTTCGCTCCTGCGATTGGCGCAGCTTTCCCAGATACTTTTCTGGATCTTTGCTAAAATCCTTTACGCAGTCCTTGCAGCAGAACCTCACCAAGCGGTCGGGCTGACCTTCGACGCGATAGACGAAGTCCTGGGGCGTCCCCATGTCGCCTCCCTCCAGCTTGTCGTCCGATACGATGCAGACCTCCGCTGGATACGAGGCTTTCGCTTCTGCGAGCCATTCCGAGTTCACAGAAGAGGTCGGCACGAGTTCGCCTTTGGGTGCCTTCGCAGCCGAGGCGTCTTTCTTGTGCCCCTCGTGCGCGAAGCCATCGGAGGACAAAGTGAGTGCTGAAAGCAGCGCGAGAACGATCGAGATGCATCGGGTGGTTTTCATGGCGAGGAAGGGTGTTGAACCCATGTAACGCAGCCAGAGGGCTGGTCCCCTCAGTTTTTCTACTTGCACTGTCACAAAGGAACGAAAGGCGCCGCCGGAGTGTAACGAAACGTCAGGAGCGGTCCCCACCCCGCAGGCAGCGTTGCGACCCATGGTTTTACTTGGTGGAGCGAACTACATTCCACGGTGCCTGCGCCAGGCGGGGAAAGCAGCAGCCATCTGCTTCTGATCTACGCCTGTCCGGCAGTCCGGTGGCCGTTGCCGCCGGGTTTTTTAACCTCAACCAGAACTAAAAATGTCCCACGAAAAATACAAAGACTGCATCGAGGCTTGTCATCAATGCATGGAAGCCTGTGAGCACTGCGCAACCGCCTGCCTGCACGAGGATGACGTGAAGATGATGGCGCGATGCATCGAACTCGACCGGAGCTGCGCCGATATCTGCTCCTTCGCGATGCGCGAGATGGCGCGGGGATCCGAATTCGCCGAACGCGTCTGCCAGCTTTGCGCCGAGGTGTGCGACGCATGTGGTGCAGAGTGCGCGAAACACAAGATGGACCACTGTCAGGAATGCGCGGAAGCCTGCCGCAAATGCGCGGAAGCATGTCGCGAGATGAGCGGCGAGGCCGGACGAGGCGCCAGCCACACGGATCGAATGATCAACCGATAAACCAACCCTCAACTCCAAATACCATGATCAAGCATTTGCTCGCTTGCGCGCTCGCCGCGTTCGTTTTTTCGAGCCCGGTTCTAGCGTCAGGCCCGGCGCCTGAGCGCGATCAGCGTCGTTTCGAAATCGAGTTCCTGAAATCGATGATCGATCACCATTACGGCGCCGTCAAAATGTCGGAGCTATGCGACGGGCGCACCGTGCATTCGGAACTCCAGGCGATGTGCGATCAGATTAAAACATCGCAGACCGAGGAAATCGCGATGATGCAAGGCTGGCTACAAAGCTGGTATGGCGTGACGCACGCCCCTCGCTTGGATCGTAAAACTCAGCGCCAGATCGCACATCTGGCGAAACGGTCGGGTGAGGCATTCGAAAAAGCCTTCATGGCCACGATGATCAAGCATCACTCGATGGCAGCGATGATGGCGGTCGACTGCCTCAACGAGGCCTACCACCCGGAGATGCTGAATATGTGCGCGATGATGCTCGGCGCTCAAGGCGACGAGATCGCTCAGTTGAGGATCTGGCTGCAACAATGGTATCGGATCAACGATCTCGATCACCGCGATCGGCGCTGACTCTCCAGAGCGTTCGTAGGGATTCCGTGGCCGCCGGCGGCTAAAAATTAGAGAATCCGATGAAGGGCCGTCCGGAGCTTGGCTTTCGCGTGGTAGAGCCGAGTCTCCACGGCCTTGACGGAAATCTCCAATAACTCAGCGACCTCGCGCTGCGGACGCTCTTCAAGCGAGCAAAGGATGATCACCTCGCGCAAGTGCGTGGGAAGTTGATCGATGGCGGCCTGTAGGAAGGAAAACTGGTCGGCATCGGCTGCCTGCTCCGAAGGGAGTTCGGCATCATCCATCAAGCTCACTTCGACGTGCGCCGCCCCGCCGGTTGCATCCAGCGAAATGCTCGTTCCCGAACTGGCCAGTCGCCGTGATCGATCGCGGCACAGATTGAGTGCGATCGCAAAGATCCAAGTTTTCACCGACGCTCGAGGCACGAACTGCGCTGCTTTGAAGTAGACGCGGACGAACGTTTCTTGAGTGACGTCCCGAGCTGCAGCGTCGTCGCGAACATACCGAGAGACGAATCCATGAACGTGACCTTGATGTCGGCTGATCAACTCATCGAGCGCTGCGTCGTCTCCGGCTTGCAGCGCGGCCATGAGCGGCAGGTCAGGATCCACGTGAAAACAACTGGACGGGCATTCACGGAGCTTCTTCGAGCGCGCGTTGGGCGAGCTCGATCAGCCGCTTGCTTTGTTCAGGCGTGAGAACCTCTCGCATTTCGAAGATGTGCTCGATGGACGCCTTCTGAAGCTCACCCATGCGCTGGTGAACCTTCGCCACCGCCGCTGCAACGTCGGGTGAATTGCCTCGACCGGCCGCGATCGCCTTCGCGAGTTCGCGATTGGCTTCGCGCATCTCGTCCCGCAAGCGCGCCTCGCGGATGGCGAACCGGGCCTCGATCGGTTCCAAGGCTTTCAGTTGCTCCGGCCCCAGGTGCAGTTCGTCGTGAAGCCAGGCGTGTGAATCGGCAGAGCCCTTGTGCGGCGCGGCGAGGCGCAGCGTGACGAACGAAGAGCCTGCGGCTACCAGCACGATCGCGGCAAAAAAGGCGACGAGTGATTTCATGGGTGGTGGTGCGCCCCCAGCAGGGCAGATGGCGCTTGGGGAGGCCGAGTTGAGAACACCTCCAGATGCAACGACGAGCGAGCGCGTCCGCTCACGTCGTTCGTTCGGAAGATCACAGCCGGAAGTGCGCTCGCAATGACTGCGGCCGCGCAGCCTGCGACCGCGATGCGACGAGCCCGCACCAACTCGCTCCAATCCGCAAACGCGGCCCACGTGAACCTGCGTCGACGGCGCGCATCGATTTCACGCCAGACTCCCGGAGCGACAGAGTGCCGCAGCACGCGCGCGGAGCTTTTTCCGTATCGACGCAGGAGATCGTCAAGTGGGTCGGAGGACATGGGTGACGGCTACTTCAACGTAAACGCCACCGTTGATCCCTCAGACTTTTTCGCGGAGCGCTGACAGCGGTTGTCAGACCAGACACTCATTCACCACCTTTTCCATTTCATCTCCTCAACGATATCGTCCAAGACTGTTTGCGGACGTTCTCCAGCGCTAAAGCGATCCGGAGCGCGTTGAAAAAGATCGATGCACATGGGGCAGCACAACGGGAAGGCCACGTTGCAGTGATATATGCGGGAATACCTGCGACCGCCCGCAGCAGCGTTGCCACAGACGGCGCAGATTTCCTCGGGTTCTGCCGCGTTGATCATGGGCTGACTCGTTGCCGTTATAGCGCCCGTCCCACGTTCTCGTGGCAGCCGCTCTTGGTGCAGTCGTGCAGCGCCTTCACAGGCTTTGATGATTTCGCCCCGTTGGAGTTTCGATCATGCGTCTTGGAGGCAATGACGGGGTTGCTGCAAGAGTTGCAGACGGTGGCTTTGCCCGCGTCTACGATAACCATGCCGCGGCCAAGACCCGGAACCCATTTGGCTTCCTTCACCGCGATCACACGCGCGTCGCTGCACGTCGATGGACATTCAGTTCGGGTCGCGGGAGCAGCGGCTGGCGTTTTCAATTCTGAATTGCGCGGGCTCGTTGCGTCGGGGTTGGCATGCGCGGAAGAGAAGGCGAATGCCGCCCCAGACAATAACAATATGTGGATGTATTTCGTATTCATAAGAGAGGAGCGTTGAGCGTTGTCTAAAGATCGGGGACGATCATTTGCAGCAGGCCAGCTTCGCGCAGCCATCGCTGTGCTTCATGTTGGCTTTGGCCTTCCCGTTTCTGGTCGTGTTTTTTCCGACACAGCCGGTGCACGAGTGGGAATAACCGGCCAGGCGAGCACTCCGAACTCCTTTGCTTGCAGCTCCCTTGCCGGCAGGTCTGCTATCGCTAACAGCCCGGACGCGAGCCGTCTTGCAGCGATCGCAGTTGCCCGTCGGATGTTCTTCCATCTTCACGGGCGCGGGCTTCGCCACCAGTTTCGCGGCCATGCGATTCATGAAGTGGGGGCTCGGCCCAGCGAGCGCTGCGGCCGCGAAAAGCCCGCTGGCAAAAATGGCGATTGAGCTTCGAACGAAAGTGCGGGGAATTTTCATTGGTGCGTGAAGTTGATGATTGCCTCTTCACTAGCACTACACGCCCGCCGTCATTCTCCCCTCGGAATAGACTGTGCATTTTTCGCCCAGACCTGCGCGTTTCTTGCGCCTCCATGGAAGGCGAAAGCCCACCGCATGCAGCCGTTGGCGTCTCAACCGAAAACCTGCCTGCGCGCTACTGACCTTTTACTATTACGACACCGCGCGACGGCGTTGCCGCTCCCTCGAATCTCTGTCGTCGGTGGCCGAACCGTTACAAAAATACCTCAGCTCGTCGCTAATAAGATGGCGCCGACGGCGATGAGCGAGGCGCCTACAGCGGCCTTCCATGTAATGGCCTCTCCCAGAAAAAAAACCGCGAAGACGATTACGAAAATGACGCTGAGCTTGTCGATGGGAGCCACCTTGGAAGCAGGTCCGAGTTGCAGCGCGCGGAAATAGCAGAGCCACGACAATCCAGTTGCGACCCCCGAAAGCGCGAGAAACAACCAAGTGCGGCGCGACAGATTCGCGACCGCGGACGCAGGTCCCGTTGCCAGCGCGACACTCCACGCGAAGAGGAGGACAACGGTGGTGCGAACGGCGGTGGCGAGATTCGAGTTCACGCCCGTCAAACCAACCTTGGCGAGAACCGCAGTGAGACCGCCGAAAAATGCGGAGAGCAGGGACCAGAAGAGCCAGTTCATCGCCGGAGTGAATGGAAAGATAACACGGGTGTCACGGCGGCCTCAGCCCTGTATCCAAATTGTGAACATGTTCCGGCGCACCCAAAGGTGGAGCCCGACGTTCGCTCGCGAAACACCCCGACGAGGACGTCGGGTTCCACCTTCTGCTGCATCGCTACGACTTAACGGATGAGAAACTCATCCGCCCGCGGGTTGAGGCGTGCCGACGACCGCGGAAGCCGCGGCGGCCTCGCGCGCAAGCCGGCGCTCCCAATACCACGTGTAGAACACGGGCACAGAGAACAGCGAGATGACGTCGAAGATCATTCCCCCAACGACCGGCAGCACCATCGGCACCATCAATTCGGAGCCGCGGCCCGTGGACCACAGCACGGGGATCAGCGAGAGCAGCGCGGTCATGTTCGTCATGATCGCCGGACGCCGCCGCCGCAGGCCGGCGATGAAGACGCGTCGATTCACTTCGTCCAGCGTGCCCGGGTGCGTCTTGAACTGCTCCTGAATGTAGGTGCCGAGCAGGATGCCGTCGTTGAACATCACGCCAAGCAGCACGAGGAAGCCGACAACCACGGCGGTCGTCATCTCCACCCCCCAGAGCCAGACGAAGAAGAATCCGCCGGCGGTCGTCACCGTTGTGTTCGCCAGGATGATGATCGCCGTAATCAGCCACGAACGCGTGCCGATATAGATCAATATTACCATGACGGCCATCGACACACTGATGATCACGCGCAGCGTTTTATCTGCTTTGATCTTCTGCTCGTAGCGGCCAACCCAGTGATAAGTCGCACCCGACGGCAGCTCCAACCGGCCGTCGGCGAGCGCGGCCTGCAAACGGGCTTCGGCGTCGCGCACGACCTCGACCTCTCCGCGGCCGCGGGCGTTGAGGAGCACGTATTGCGTGCGCTTGCCGCCTTCCGAGCGGATCGCCATCGGCCCGATCGTGTAAGTGAGGCCAGCTTCGCTCGGCCGTGTGCCGACAATTCGCAGTTCCTCCGCCGCGATGGCGGACGTGATTTCCTCCGGCAACGGATCTCCCTGCGGCACCGTGAGCTCGGCGCGACGCGGATCGAGCATCGTGTAGTTGCGCTGGTGTGACAAGGGCAGCCGCCCGCTCATCGCGGCGGCATCAGGTGCATTCTGGGGGAACTCCAGGATATGAACGGTTGGAATCGCGAGCAGGTTGGTGAGTGGAATGGCGCCGTCTCCCGTCGTGACGGGCACCTGAAGCTGGACGAGTTCGTCCGGATCGTCGCGCCGCTCACGCAGGTAGCGGATGCGAACCGGATACCGCAGCGCGCCTTCCACCGAATACGTGACGGCCATGCCGCCGAGCGCGGATTCGACGGAGCGCATCACTTGCTCATTGCTCAGCCCGAAGCGCGCGAGCTTGTCCGGATCGAGGCGAATCTCTGCGTAAGGTTTGCCGCCCTCCCGCTGCATCTGCACGTCGGCGGCGCCGGGTGTCGGCTGAATGACCTTTTCGGCCGCCTCCGCGAAGCGTTCGAGCGCGTCGCTGTCATCGCCGAGCAACTGAAGCGCGATCAAACTACGGATACCGGTCGACAGCATCACGACGCGGGTCTCGATGGGTTGCAGCCAGCTCGGCGCCACGCCGGGAATTTCCGTGATCGCCGCGAGCGCCGAGCGGACTTCGGCCAGCGTGCGCGGCCGATGCTCGACCGTTCCGTCGGCGCGAGTGATTTCGTGCGCGGGCCATTCGCTGTAGGGCTTCAGCAAGACGACGGTTTCGATCATGCCGATGGGCGCGGGATCCAGCGCCGTCTCAGCGCGGCCCATTTTCCCCATGACGCTCGCCACTTCCGGCACCGACTCGATGAGCCGGTTCTGCATTTGCATGATGCGTTGGGTCTCACCGAGCCCGCCGGTCGCAGGAATCGACGGCATGAACAGCAAGCTGCCTTCATCGAGCGGCGGGAGAAAACTGGAGCCGACGCCCGGGAACGCCCGAATCATCGCTTGATCGAACCTCGTATGTGACAGGTCACCGCCGGCGGCGGCGAAGGTCTTGCGCAATGGCCAGCTCAACGTCTGCCATCCGGCGCCGAGTAAGTAGCCGCCAATCGCCATCGTCGCGATGGTGATCGTGAAGATGACCTTGTGCCGTTGAATCCGTGCATACGCCCATTCGTAAGCGACGTGCACCGCGTGGCTCATCGGATTCTCCTCGTAGTTTACAAGGCGCTCGCGGCCGATGCGCCAGATCGCGGAGCCGACGAGTGCAGCAAACAGCGGCGCGAACAGCCATCCGGGAATCGTGAGTGTCCAGCGGCCGTATTCCATCGGCATCGACCAGCCATCGCGGACGAACCAGCCGAATGCGACGCCGGCCGCAATGCCGGCGAGTCCGAATAAGATCGGCTTCCGAATATGCCACGGCGGCAGCAGCAACCGGCAGAGCACGGGAACGAGCAACGTGCCGAACAACACGGCGCCGGTGATCGCGAGCGATTTCGTCAGCGCGAGCGGATGGAAGAGCCGCCCAGCCTGATCCGTCAGCGCGAAGATGGGGAGGAACCCGATGACCGTCGTTGCGGCCGACGTGAGCAATGGGCGCGTCACTTCCTGTGCCGCGCGCACGACCGTATCCGTAATCTCCGCATTGAACGGCGATCCCGGCATCGGCCGGCCCTCCCGCTTGCACTTCGCCTGCAGGTCCACGAGGTGCTGCGTGATGTTTTCGGTCATGATGATCCCGTAGTCGACCATCACGCCGATCGCGACGGCGATGCCCGCGAGGCTCATGATGTTCGCGCCGATCCCGAAGAGATGCATCACGAGAAACGTGGAAAGCATTCCGAGCGGCAGACTGATCGCGACAGCCAGGCTCGCCCGCACGTGCAGCAGGAACATGACAACAACGATGATCGTGGTGATCACGGCCTCCTTCAGCGTCGCGGTGACGGTCTCGGTCGTTTCGCGGATGAGTTGGGAGCGGTCATAGAACGACACCACGCTCAACTGCTCCCGCTCCAGCGTAGGCTTCAATTCGACCAGCCGCTGCTTCAAGGCGTTGATTACCGTCTTGGGATCTTCGTTGACGCGCATGCCGATCATCGCGCCCACGTGTTCCTGATAACCATCGGCGAGCAGGCCTTGCCGAAACTGGCCGCCGAGTTTCACGGTCGCGATGTCGCCGAGCTTCAAGCCGGCGCCCTTCAGCCGATCACCCCGGATGATGATGTTTTCGACATCCTCGACGGAGCGGATAAACCCGACGCCGCGGATCATCGTTTCCACGCCGGTCTGTTCGACGCTCATCGCTCCCACATCGCGACCGGCCTGCTGCACCGCCATCATCAGCATCTCCAGCGTGATGCCCTGTTCCTCGATTCGCGTCGGATCGATATCGATCTGGTATTCGCGAACCACGCCGCCGGCGGGCGCTACTTCCGCCACGCCAGGCACAGCGCGCAAAGCGGGCACGACGAGCTGATCGAGCACGTAGCGCTTCTTTTCGATGTCGGGCGGGCCTTGCAAGGTGAACGCATAGACCTGGCCCATCGCGGTCGCATCCGGGCCGAGCCGTGGCGTTACGCCCGCCGGTAGAATCCCCTGCAATTGCGACAGCCGTTCGAGAACACGCGTTCGGGATTCGTAGAGATCACGGCTCTCTTCAAAAATCACGTAGACATAGCTCGCACCGTAGAGCGACATCCCGCGCACTGTTTCGACACCGGGCAGTCCTTGTAGCTCGCGGGCGAGGCGCGACGTGACCTGCTGGTCCATGTCCTGCGGGCTCTTGCCCGGCCATTCGGCCCAGACAATGACCTGATTGTCGCTGAGATCGGGGATGGCATCGACCGGCACGTTGCGCCAGCCCCATACGCCGGCGATCGCCAGCGCGACGGCCGCCGCGAGCGTGAGAAACGAGTTTCGAATGACGAACGAGAGCATCGGTTGAGCTGAGGCTTGGTCGCGGCGCTGCGTGCGGCGTCGCGAAGATGAAAAGGGGGTTAGTGTTGGTGCGCCGCGGCAGGAGCGACGGCCCCGTGCGGGAACAGCAGACTGGGCGTCCCCGCGAGTTGCGCCTGGCTGTCGATGAGGAACACGCCTTGGGCGGCCACTTCATCGCCCGGCTTCAATCCAGCGCGGACAATGTAAACATCGTTGCCCGCCTCGTCCTCGATTCGCGGACCAAGCGCGAGCGGGGCGAGTTCGAAACGCAGGCGCCCGTCGCGCTGCCGCTCCGCTACCCGCCATGCGACATGCCGCACGCCGGTCGAGAGCACCGCGGTTTTCGGCACGAGCGGGAAACGGCCCCACGTCTCCGGTTTAGTCGCATCCGCGGCGTCGAGTTGTGGATCGAGCACGGACTCCAGGCGCGCATTGATGAGTCCGCCGGGCAGCAGGCGACCTTTCGGGTCGCGGAGATGAATGTGAACCTCGCGCGCTCGGATTTCCATATTCAACTCGGGCGCCACCCACGCGACCGTGGCCTCGATATCGCGTAATTCTCCTCTGTCGTCGGACGCCAGACGCACCGGCTGATTTTCGCGGACCCAATGCGCGCGATTCTCCGGCACGTGCACCACGAGCATATAAGCGGAGGGATCGACGAGCCGAAGGAGCGGCGCGTCACCCATCACTTCCTGTCCGACCTGCGGCAGCCGCGCGGTCATGCCCTCGCCGTCGCCTTCAAGGGCCAGCACGACCCGACCGGCGAAGGGGCTCGTAATCGTAACCGTGTCGGTCGGCGCACCGCCGTTCAAAATTGCATCTGCAACATCGGGGAGGTTCCAGCGCTCGAACCGGTCGCGCAGAGCATTGATCGTGGGCTGGTCGCCGAGTTTCACGGCGGCGGCGAGTTCTCCTTGAGCGCTGAAAAGCGCGGGGCTGTAGAGATCGACCAGCGGATCGCCAACCTTCACCAACATGCCGACATGACGCGCGGCATTGTGGCGTTTCACGATACGGCCGGCGACACGCGGGATCACGACTTGCAGAGTGCGATCGTCGTAGCGCACCGCGCCATACGCACGCACCAACGCGCGCGCCGGGCCTTCGGAGACCGTGGCAAGGTGCACCCCCATGCGGCGCTGCTGCTCCCGCGTGAGTTCGCCGGCAGTGACCTTCGTCATTTTCATGCCGCACACGGGGCAGTCGCCGGGTCGATTGCCGATGAAATCCATCATCGGGCAGGCCCAGCGCTCGCCAGTCGACACCTCTTCCGTGTGCTTGTCGGAAACCGAAAACAGCGCGCGTTGTGGCAGGAACGCGATGACACCGGCCCCGAGCAAAAGCCCGGTGGCCGCAAAGATCAGTGCTCGTGAACGCATGGCAGATTACTGTTTGGCGACTTCGTTGCGGAGATAGAGAGGTCCCCAGCGGTCAGGGTCGGCGCGAAACTTCGGCGGGCACATCTTGCAGCCGAAACCGATCGTCACGCCGTTGTATTGCGCGGTGGCAATCTTCGGATCGACCTCCATCCCGCAGATCGCGCAGACCGTGTTTACCGGCTGGTTGGCCGCGGTATCGCTCGAGGTTGTGGCACCGTGGTTCGCATGCGGATCGGCCGCGGGTGGGTTGGCTGAGGCATCCTTCGCGTCGGCCCCGGTCGTTTCCGCCGGCGCGAGCGTATTCGTCACCATCGACGCGTAGTCGCCGCCGCCAGCCGGATGGCCAACGTGTTCCGCGTGCGGCTTGAACAGGGCCGAACGCACGACGAGCGCGATGAGCGCGCCGGCCGCGAATGTGGCGAGGAAAATAAAAATGTTACGGATCATGACAGTGTTTCAGTTGTTGGTGGGAAACAGGTTTGCCGGCATGTAGCGCCACAGTTCGGCGCGGGCGGTGCGAACCGCGGTGTCGGCTCGGATGATTTGGACTTCCGTCTCGGTCGCTTTCTCGAGGATTTCGACGGTTTGCAGGATCGTGGAATCGCTCATGGAGCCGCCCGCCCCGACGCCTGCGGCGCGCACCATGGCGTCGTATTCGGCGTTGAGCCGGCCCAGCGTATCAGCACTCAACTTGCGTGCCGTCGCGGCGAGCTGTTCGGCGCGATCGACGCGCGTGAGTGACGAAGAAATGCGGTAGCGAGCCGTCGTCGCGTCGGCCTGGGCGGCCGCCCGTTCCGCTTCAGCCGCGCGCGCTTCGGCTCGCGCGTAGCGTCGGCTGCGGAATGGAAGCTCAGTCATGAAAGCGACCCCGACCGAGTTCGCATCACCCATGAAGCGCCGCTCCTGTTCGAAGCGGACGCCGACCGCTGTCATCGGGTTTGCGGAGGCCCGGGCCATTTTCACCATTGCATTGGCTTCGTGGGTTCGAGCCTCCGCGAGACGGATGGCTGCCGCTTCATCGGCCTGAATCTGTTCGACCGTCGGTGCGGCAAACGCGGGCAACGGCGCATCCGGCGGCAGGCCGAGACGGCCGCGCGCTTCCGCCAGGGCATCCGCTGCCATGCGCTTTTCCTCCTCCGCCATCAATTCCATCCCCGCTTTGCGCGACTGCACGGTGAGCCGGTCTGCAATTCGACCACCGCCCGAGGCGATCCGCGATTCGACGCTGCGCAGCACGGCGTCGAGGCGGGCGATTTGCGTTTCCAACAGCTGGATGCGCGCTTGCGCGCCTTCGGCTTCGGGGATCGCCATTGCGATATCCGCAGCCATTTCGCCTGCCATCAGCGCGTAATCGGCTTCCGACATCGCGACGGTTGCACGCGCACGTTCGCGATCGGCGGCGCGCTCGCCGCGTTTCGGCAACGGCTGACGCACGTTTACTTCCCACATCGTTGCACGTTCGTCCATCGGACCGACCATGCGTGAGCCCATGCCTTCGACCTCGACGTCGGCCAGCCTGCCGGCCGAGTTCACACGCTCACGCGCCGCACCGGTGCGGCGCGCAGCCGCGGAGAGTGCCGGCGCATCGGTGACCGCTTTCAGGAAGTCGGCTTGTTCGGCGGGTGCGGCCGCCGGTTGAGCGATGCCCCAGGACGGGAGCATTGCCAGAGCAGCGAGGGCGAGGAGGGGTGTCAGGCGCATCGGGAGGAATGACGGAGACCGGTGACAAATCTTACAGCGCGGCGCGCGCTGGTTAATGATGACCGCCGTGACCGTTGCCTTGCTTCAAGCTGGCCTTGGCCTTTTTCGCCGCGTCGATCTTCGCGAGATATTTCGCCGGATCGCTCATGAAGTCTTCATCGCAACCATTGCAGCAGAACACGACCAGACGATCCGGCTGGCCCTCGACTCGATAGATATATTCCGGCGCCTTGCCCATGCTGCCGAGTTTCTCGTCGGAGCTCACGCACACATCCAAGGGATAAGCGGTGCGCTCTTTCGCAGCCCAAGCGGCATCTTTTTCACCAACGCGGATCAGTTGGCCCTTCTTGCCTGCATCGACAGCCTTTGGCGTGGAACCGTGATGATCGTGCTGGGCAAACGCTGGCGCTGCAACGAGCAGTGCACCCGCCGCGAGAAAGGAAAGGAGGAATGGTTTGGAATTCATATGGGTTGTTCATCAGCTATAAACGTCGAAACGCGGAATCCCTCGAAATTTCTGAGGGTTTTTTACGGCCCGGGTTTATAGTCTGTAGAAGCAACTCACCATGAACTCCTCTGACCGAAACGATCTCTCGCGGACGCTCGCCGACTGGCGCGTGAATCCGACGGCCGACTCCAACTTCCGTCCGGCGGTCTGGCAGCGCATCCAACAACGCACTTACAACACATGGGCGGCTTACATGCAGGCGCGCCTGGCTGGCTGGTCGATCGCCGCCGTCATCGTGGTCGGGGGCGCCACCTTCACCGGCCACTCGCTCGCTCAAGCGAAGATCGACCAGGAACGCGATCAGATGGTCGTCTCTTATCTTGGAAACCTCGATCCACGCGTGATGGCCGAGGTCCGACTGGAGAAATGAAGCACCTGGTTACCACGATCGTTGTTCTGGCAAGCCTCGCGGTCGCCGCGGGCGTCGTGGCGTTTCGCGCGACGGGTGATCCCAAGGTCGAACGCGCACTCGCAAAACAGGACGCAATGGAGTGGCTCCGCGCAGAGTTCCGACTCACCGACGAACAATTCGAGACGATCAAAGAATTGCATGACTCCTACTCAGCGGTCTGCGAGGCGCACTGTCGGGACATCATGGGCGCCACGCGCGCCAGCAACGAACTGAGATCACAATCGAACGCTGACCCCGCAGCGCTGGCGGGAGCGGAGCAACGTTTGCAGGAGCTGCGGCAGGAGTGCGAATCGGCGATCGCCACTCATGTCCGGCGATGCGCCTCTCACATGTCGCCCGAAGCAGGCCAGCGTTACCTCGCGCTAATTCTGCCCAAGATTAAGAGTTTCGATCATCAGGCGCCGCCTGATCTTCAGTTGAACGAGCACGGACACTGAACATGGCACCCGCATCAGCTGCGACGACCGATTCGGGTGAGGACGCGGAATTGATGCGCCGTGTCCAAACCGGCGACGAGTCCGCGCTCGGCACGCTGATGCAGCGCTGGGAATTGCCCGTAAAATCCGTGATCGCGCGAATCGTGCTCAACGCTCGCGACGCCGAGGATCTGGCGCAGGAGACATTTGTGCGCCTGTGGCAGCACCGCGCAAAATACGACGTGAGCGCGCCATTTCGTCCGTGGATTTTCGCGCTGGCCGTTAACCTTGCACGCAATCGCCTCCGCTGGTGGCGCAGTCGCCCCGAGGTGGCACTAGAGGAGTGGACTGACAACGCCAGTGAAGAGCCGACGGGCGCCATTTCGGCCGAGCGCGCGGAGCGTGCTGCCGCCGTCCGCGA
Source organism: Verrucomicrobiota bacterium (assembly GCA_023426435.1). Taxonomy (GTDB): domain Bacteria; phylum Verrucomicrobiota; class Verrucomicrobiia; order Opitutales; family Opitutaceae; genus Opitutus. Next base: position 57,716 of record JAFAAS010000074.1, read on the forward strand.
TGCCGTCGCTTCCCTGCCGACGGATTTGCGCGAAGCCATCGTTCTTGTGGAATATCAGCACATGAGCCACGCCGAGGTCGCTGCCACAGTCGGCGCGACGGCGAAAGCCGTGGAAAACCGCATCCATCGCGCGCGCGAAAAACTGCGCGTGGCCCTGAGGGCGCGGATTTAGCTGTGTGCTTCTTCAGCCGTCCGTTTCCCTAGAGGCACGCGCCAGCACCAGTCCGAAATGCCAGGGCGGCAGAGTCATTGCGTGACCTTGCTGCGTCAGCATCTTCGTCTCTTTCGCCCAAGCGTTCACCTGCTCCGGCCGCGGACGAATTGAGAGATCTGGCCCGCGTGGCGTCGGAATGTCTGACCGCCAAAGAATGACGAGCAGGCGGCCCTGCGGTGAAAGGAGTTCCGCGCTGGAGCGCAACAGCTCCACCGGTTTGTCCGCGTGCAGGATATTGAAAAGGAGCACGGCATCGACACTCCCCGGGGCGAGCCCAAACCCCTCAGCGATCACATCGCGTTGGGCCACGCTCACGTTCGTGGTTCCCGATGCTTCCAATCGACGTTTCGTCGCGGCGATCATGGCCGGTTCAATGTCGAATGTATACAGCGGCCCGGAGATCCGCTGCGCGACCGGCACCGTAAACGTCCCATAGCCGCAGCCAATTTCGACCGCCGAGCCGATCCGTTTATCGACTCCGAGCCGGTCGAGGATGGCCGGCACGTCGAACAACGTTTCCCAGTAGTCTTGTTCCGGCATGCCGCTGTCGCGCACTTTCATTTGGCCTGACACTGACGGTGAAGCGGCGATGGACAACTCGGACCTTCTCATGCGCGTCATACGGCAGGTGCGCGGACGAGCAATATGTGCAGCCGACAATACCGCGGCACTGATCAACAAGCTACGAAGAGGAAGACGCTACCCATCGTTCCCAGCACCCGCGAGACAGAGAGATGAGGCAGGTCAAATCTGTCAGGGACCGCAGGAGAGGTGGGCGCACCGCGAAGAGCCTCCTCCGCGAAAACCGCGAGGCGGAGTTGTGTAGGTCAAGTGCCAGCGAGCGCGATTAAGCCGATGCCTGCCGAGATAGAGCGGCATGTCCCGCACCCAGAGCGCGGCGACGCAGGCGGTGAGCGCGAGTGGCACCCCTGTAAAGACCCACCGGGCGTCCTTGACGTTGCCGAAGCTCACAAAGAGCAGGCCGACGATCAGCACCAGTGCGACCGGCACCACCACTTGCAGGCCATTGCTCGCCGGGATCAGTCGTCGAACGTGCCACCGTATTCCGCCCAGTAGCCCAAGGGACCTTGACCGCGTCGCGAACGCGTTGCTCGTGATGCCGAGGAAAGCGGCGAGAAGCAGGATGCATTTCATGCGAATTTACGGGGCTGAATTTTTAGGTAAGGGAAGGTTCCGGAGCTTCATGTTTCGGGCGGTGAACCAAACGATAGAGCGCGGGCAGCACGACGAGGGTGAGCAGCGTCGAGCTGACGATGCCGCCGATGACGACGGTCGCCAACGGACGCTGCACCTCGGCGCCGGGGCCGGTGGCGAGCGCCATCGGCACGAAGCCGAGCGACGCCACGAGCGCCGTCATCATGACCGGGCGCAGGCGGGCCAACGAACCCTCGACCACGGCGACGCCGACTTCGGCTCCGTCTTCCACCAGGCGCTTGATGAAGGAAATCATCACGAGGCCGTTGAGGACGGCCACGCCGGAGAGGGCGATGAAACCTACCGCCGCCGAGATGGAGAACGGGATGCCACGCAACCACAGCGCAAGCACGCCGCCGGTGAGCGCCAGCGGCACGCCGGTGAAAACGAGCAGCGCGTCCTTCACCGAACCCACGCTCATATAGAGCAGGATTAAGATTAGGAGGAGCGTGACCGGCACGACGAGCTGCAGGCGCTTGGTCGCGGAGATCAGTTGCTCAAACTGGCCGCCGTAATCGACCCAGGTGCCGGCAGGCAGTTGCACCGCCGCCGCCACTTTGGCCTGCGCTTCCTCGACGAAGGAGCCGAGATCGCGTCCGCGCACATTGGCGGTGACAACTACCCGGCGCTTGCCGTTCTCGCGACTGATTTGGTTGAGGCCGGGAGCGACGTTGAGTTTCGCCACTTCGTGCAGGGGGACAAAGCCACCGCCGGGCAGCGGCACGGGAACCTGTCCCATTGCGTTCAGATCGCTGCGCAGTTTTTCCGGCAAGCGCACCAGCAGATCGAAGCGGCGGTCGCCCTCGAATACCTGCCCGGCAACTTTGCCGCCGAGCGCGATGGAAACCACTTCCTGCACGTCGGCGATGTTGAGGCCGTGGGTGCGAAGCGCGGTGCGGTCGATTTCGATGCTGAGGGTTGGAAGTCCGGTGACTTGCTCGACGGATACGTCGGAGGCGCCACCGATGCCGTTCAGCACCTCTTCGACCTCCTTGCCTTTTTCGAGGAGCATATCGAGATCGTCGCCGTAGAGCTTAACCGCCACGTCGCTGCGCACACCGGAGATGAGTTCGTTGAAACGCATCTGGATGGGCTGGATGAATTCGTAGCGATTGCCGGGGATGCTGTTCACCACCGCTTCCATTTCGGCGACGAGCGCGGCCTTGGTCTTTCGCGGGTCGGGCCAGTCCTCCCGTGATTTCATGATGATGAACGTGTCGGCGACACTGGGCGGCATCGGGTCGGTCGCGACCTCGGCGGTGCCGAGCTTGGAAAAAATCGTCTCGACCTCCGGGAATTTCCGCAGCTCGGCTTCGAGCATACTCTGCATTTCCAGCGCCTGCGTCAGGCTCGTGCCAGGAATGCGGAGGGCGTGCAGCGCGATGTCGCCCTCATCGAGGCTCGGGATGAACTCACGGCCAAGGCGGGTGAAGAGCAGGCTGGAGAGCACGACGAGGATAATCGCCGCCGTCGCCACGGCCCAGCGCAGGTTAAGCGCGGCGCGCAGGGTCGGCAGATAGACGGCCTTGGCGCCGCGAATGAGGAAGTTTTCCTTTTCGGAGATTTTGCCGCGCAGAAGAATCGCCACCGCCGCCGGGACGAACGTGACCGAAAGGAGCATCGCGCCGAGGAGAGCGACGATCACGGTGAATGCCATGGGCGTGAACATTTTCCCTTCCACACCGCTCAACGTGAGAATCGGCAGGTAAACCACCATGATGATGAGTTCACCGAAGAGCGTTGGTTTGCGGACCTCCTTGGTCGCTTCGAACACGAGGTGCAGGCGCTCTTCCAGGGTGAGCAGGCGACGGAGCCGGTGCTGTTCATGGCCGAGACGACGGATGCAGTTTTCCACGATGATGACCGCACCATCGACAATGAGGCCGAAGTCGAGGGCACCGAGGCTCATGAGGTTGCCGCTGACTTTCGAGCCGACCATGCCGGTAATCGTGAACAGCATGGAGAGCGGAATTACCAGGGCGGTGATGAGTGCCGCGCGGAAGTTGCCGAGCAGGGCGAAGAGCACGGCGATGACGAGCAGCGCGCCTTCAACGAGGTTGGCCTTCACGGTAGCGATGGTTTTCTCCACGAGGTTCGTGCGATCATAAACCGTCTTGGCGACCACGCCTTCCGGCAGGGTGCGGTTGATGGTTTCCAGTTTCTCGGCCACGCGCTTCGAGACGGTGCGGCTATTTTCGCCGACGAGCATGAAGACCGTGCCGAGGACGATTTCCTCGCCGTTTTCCATCGCGGCTCCGGTGCGGAGTTCCTTGCCGAGGAGCACTTCGGCTACGTCGGAGACGGCGATGGGCACGCCCTCGCGATGCGCCACGACGATCTGCCGAATGTCGTCCAGCGTGGCGATCTGGCCGGGAGCGCGGATGAGATACTGCTCGCCGTTGCGCTCGATGTAGCCCGCGCCGACGTTGGCGTTATTGCGCGTCAGTGCGTCGAGCACGTCGCGCAAGGTGAGCTGAAAGTGCGTGAGTTTCACCGGATCGGGCGTCACATGGAATTGCTTCTCGTAACCACCGATGGTGTTCACCTCCGTCACGCCGGGCACCTGCCGCAGTTGCGGACGGACGATCCAATCCTGCACGGTGCGCAGGTCGGTCGGCGAGTGTTCCGCACCCGGCTTGTTCTCGACGGTGAACATGAAGATTTCGCCGAGGCCGGTGGAGATCGGTCCCATCGACGGCTCGACGCCTTCGGGCAGCTGTGACTTCACTTCTTGAATACGTTCAGCGACGAGCTGTCGGGCGAAGTAAATGTCGGTGCCGTCTTCGAAAACGACCGTCACCTGCGAGAGCCCGTAGCGCGAAATCGACCGGGTGTATTCGAGCTTCGGCAAGCCCGCCATGACGGTCTCGACCGGGAAGGTCAGGCGTTGCTCCGCTTCGAGCGGGGAATAGCCGGGGGCCTCGATATTTATCTGCACCTGGACATTCGTGATGTCCGGCACGGCGTCGATCGGCAGCCGTTGGTAGTTGTAGAAGCCGAGGGCGGCGAGGCCCACCGCGGCGAGCATCACGAACCAGCGGTTGCGGATGGAAAACTTGAGAATGTGTTCAAGCATGATGTTGCGTCTCCGGCTCAGTGATCGTGCGAAGCGCCGGACTTCATGGCGTCGGCTTTAACGAGGAAGCTGTTGGCGGTGACGTAGCGTTCGCCGACATCCAGGCCGCCGAGCACTTCGATCATTTCGCCGTCGGTGCAATGGATTCGATTTCGGCGCGCCAAGCTGTAATCGCGTCCAACGCATCCACGATCGCTCGCCCCGCTTGTTCGACATCAGGCGTTCGCGCGAGCGTCCAGAGAGACGGCGGGCAGTCAGCTGGACGCTCGCACCCTTCCTCCATTCTCGCGGTAAGCGCGCGCACACCAGCTACGCTCACTTCGCTCGAGACGGTCAGTCTTTCTTCTCGCAGAGCATCCGCCAATTGAGCGCCAGAAAGGCCGGCCGTTCGGACCAGGTGCAGGATGTCTTTCTGTTCTCGAACGTGAAGGTCGGATCCGTTTACCCAGTCCCACCCCGTGATTTCAGCGTGTGATGAACGCTCCTGGGCGATGGCTTCCCACTCTGCGATCGCTATTCGACGGGCTTCGTAGTCTTCCTTGGTCCAGCAGTCCACTCCGTCGAAGCTGAACCGAGCGAGTCTCGGCAGCTCGGGGAAGTCGCGATTCTGAAACTCCCGCCAGAATATATCGTGCAGCGTCAACCCAAGCGCGCCGAACGGGCTGTTAATCGTTTTCGCGTAGGCGTTGAGCTCCGCCTCTGTGGTTTTATGCCCGTCACGGACACGCTGATCCTCAGCTGCGCTGAAATACTGGGCTTTCCGCAGAAGGCGGGCTCGGATGCTTTCAATGACCTGCTTCCTGCCCGCTTTCGCCGAGTGAAGTTGAAGAAGGAAATCCTCGAGACCGACATCCGCCAAACGCTTGTAGACGACGTCGAGCGCAGCCTGCTTCTCGGCAACAAACAACACGCTCTTTCCCTGGTGGAGAAGGGCTCCGATCAGGTTTGTGATCGTCTGTGATTTTCCGGTTCCGGGCGGCCCTTGGATAACAAGATTCCTCCCAGCAAGAGCTGCCTTGATCGCGGCGTATTGGGACGAGTCGCAGTCGCGCAAGAGCGGCGGAACGACTGCTTCAATGGGGCTCTCTTCGCCGATTTTCTCGTCGTCCTCGTCGTCGCGCTCGCGACCGCCAAATAGTCCGCCGAGTAATCGATGGCGGTGCGGCGGGAGTTTTCCGGCTGCATGTGGATCGAGATCGCGCCACATTGGAAGCCGGTTAAACGAGAGATGGGTAAGTGTTACATAGCGCCGCACGCGCCAGCCGGGGAACGTCCGAATCAGCGGTTCAACCTGCGCAAAGTATCGCTCCAGGTCCGGATCCTCTGGTTCGAGTTCAGGCAGGACGATGTCGTGATCCTCACGGAGTCGCTCCCGCAATGTGAGATTCGCAGCAGGCTCGTCCGCATCCGCCGCAGCCAATTGATAACGATTCCTGCGATCACTAGATTCTCCGGAGCCATCCTCGATGAGAAGGAAGTCTCCGGCACGGTCACGCTTGCGAGCCTTCCTCTCGATCGTCGCGGGATAAAGAACAAGCGGGGCGAATAGAACCTCTTCGCTTTTCCCTTCAACGGCTGGCGGCGACCATTCAAGAAATCCGAAGACGAAATAGAGTGTATCGATGCCGTATTCCTGTCGCGCTTCGCGGGCGCCTTGCTCGATGCCGCGAAGTCTGCGAGCAAGATCATCCTCGCTTAAAAGAGTCTGCCAATACTTCTCCGCTCTGCGGCGTCGGGGACGGGATCCGGCCAAATCGAAATCGGGATTGATTCCGAGACTCACCGCGAAGTCGCGAGCCGATTTCTGAACCTCTGCGCGCGATCGAAGTCCGAGTTTCCGCCTGAGTTTATCGCGAAGTTTGCGCTCTGCCGCTCGAATCTTCGCGTCGGCATCATCACCGGCAGACTCCTCGATTTCAGCGATCTCCTTGAGGTAAGCTCGATCTGTGAGGACGGCCTCCTCCAAGGCTTCAACGAAGTCGTCGCTCTCTTCGTCGTCCGGCTGATCAGGAGGATCCGGAAGCCCGACTAACTCTACCACCCTATCGTTGTGGAGCTGCGAGAAGAGGTCGGCTGGATCCTCATCGACGATTCGAACGTAGCGACCGCCGCGCGCAGTGTGCTTAAAGTTCAGCAGCCGATTCCGAGTCGTGAGATCCAACAATTTCGAGCGCAGCTCGCGAATGCGTGGCTCTGAAGCGGCTGATTGGGGTGCATCCGGGGGAAGCGCGTCGTCGGAAGCCCCGTTGCGCCCAGGTTCGGGAGAAGGGAGATCTTGCTGGGATGCCACAGAGGGGATCGAGGTTGGAAGTTGTTCTGGAGTGATTCTCGATGGCGCACCTTCCGATTGCGAAGGCGCTGAAGGGGGCGGCGTGTAGGTGTAGCGGCCCACGGCGCCACGTGTCTGAAGGTGATGGATCACCTCGGCTGCGAATGTGTGGGCGGCGTGCGTCGAGCGGTAAGAGAGCTCGTCGTGTACGTCCTTAATGCCGGCCAGATCGTCGGGAAGTTTCTGCAGATACTTCCGCATCTCCTCGACCGTGTTCATCTGAAATGGACGTGGCCTCGGGGACCGGAATCTGTCGGCCGAGTGCTTCATGCGCGCACGCGCCAATGCGCAAACGAGCCGCTCAGTTTGCTCCACCCTCCTGCCGACACGAACCTGGCTCCCATGCATTCCTGGTAAGCCGCCCGTTCATGCCACCGGCAACGCAGGAGCCTAAATGGTGGCACTGATTGCGTGCCGGAAGACGAAACGATCCCTATAGAGGTGTCGCTGAGCGTCCTCCGCGCTAGAAGTCGGGAAAGCCGCGGTGAAAGCATCGAAACTGGATGCCTCTAGATTGCGTGACCGAACACGTCGGACGAGCCAAAACGCCAACAAATAGTTCTTTCGGCGTTAACCAGCAGAGCACACGCTTTTGCGCCAGTGTTTTTCGAACGGCATCTGATTCGGCCAAGGTTCACGCACATCCCGAAATTCGGGTTATACTAGAATTACGCCGAATTCCCCCGTCGTGGGGAAAGGAGGAATTGGTTGTGTGCTGGTATGGCCGTGTCCACCTATCGCAATCGAAGGGATGTGGAATTCGAACTTTCTCCGTCCCGGCAACAGATTAGCTTCTCGCGCGTTCAGTCGCCCCACTACAGGGGCTCGAGGTAAAGTAGCGATGTCACGAAATCATAATTCTCGAATCGCTTCGCTTGTTCGTGCAACCGGCCGCCGCGGCATTCGACGTGTGGAAACCAAGCCTCCCACGGGACGGGCACGGGAGAGCGATCCGAAGAGTCTCCAGCTGCAACCGCAGCAGCACGCGATGTAGCGCCTAGCGGCTGATTTGGTTCGCAGTAAATACTCACCATATTCTCCTCGTTTCGCCGCCACCAAGTGACTCGTCCCTTGCTGCTGAACACGACCATTAGCGGGAGATTGAATTTCGAGACGTAGCGCAGCGTCGCGGCGGTTAGCGATACCTCGAATCGGTCCGCGATCTCCTCGGGCACGCTGAGGCTAGGTGCCGCGGTGCGGTGCTGCGGCAGCATCATGCGCATGGGCATGAGCAGTTCGGACGCGAAGATGTTGGCTTCGATCTCCTCGGGACTCGATTGGTAGTCTCGCATGTCGGCAGCCGTGCACAGAAACACCTGGCTGCGCCCGGTGTGTAGGTCCCAGTGCCCGATTTCGTGACTGATGGCAAAGCGCTGCCGTCCACGTTCGCGGATGCGCTCACTGATCGTAATGCCGCCCTTGTTTCCCACTCGCACCAAGTGTGCATCGGCGCCGGTGAGCGGTGCATAGCTGATCTCGATGCCGAGCGCGTAGGCGATGTCCTCCAAGACAATTTCGGACGGTCGATTCACACCGAAGCGATCCAGGAGCTTCTGTGCCCGTGTTTCCGCCACGAGCCGTCTTGGTTCAACGCCGAAGCTCATCTGCTTTGCTCCGTTCTATTTGGCGGCGCAGTTGGCTACACACGATCGCGAGATCCTCGTCGGTGGTATTTTCCCAGCCCCGTGCAAAAACCGCACCGGCACCGGCGAGCTCGTCCATGAGTTGCTTTATCTCCTTCAGCAGCGACGTTCGCGAACCCCGCGCTTGCGTCGCGAGCGCGGGCACCGTCGCCGCGAGGCGCGCTTGGCGGGCCGTGGCGAGCGATTCTCGTTTCGCTTGCGGCTGCAGCAGCGACGAAAACTCCTTCCATGCCGCGTCAGGATCGATGCCCGCCTCGCGTAGATTGGCTTTTATTTCGGCCGTCGAGAGCGGCTCTGAGCCGTCGCGCGCTCCGTAGGCGAGATCAAAGAGCGAGCCAATGAAACGCCGGGGATGAGGAACGGGCTGTTGCCGAGGATTGTTCATGACGCGGCCGCCTTCCGATATTGACGCAGGAGGGTGCCCAAACGTTTGCGAATTAGATACACCTCGCCAACGCGAACGCCGAGCGCCCGGGCCAAACGTTCCGCTGGGCGATCGAACCCCTGGTCACGAATGACGATTAGCATGTCGCACACGGGTTTGTCCTTGCGGCAAAATTCGATGAAAAGCGTGCACCGCGCCGCGATGAAGGCCTCTTGTTGCGGCGACAGTTTCGCCTCGCTGGACTCCCAGAAAACCGCGTCGGTTTCGAGGTGATCAACCGCCTCGCCGCCCTTATTGATCCCGACCCGGTCGTCGCGGTTGGTATTCTCCGCCCCCTGGGCGATGTGACTGACCTTGCTCCAGATGACCATGTGGAGTGCAGCTTCCACCTCCACGTCCGGCGGTAGCTTGCGATAACCGTCAGCCTTTGGATCCTCGATGAGGTAGGCTTGGACGGATTCATGCAGGACGTCCCGGGCTTGGGCGCCGCCCGGCATGGAGTCATCGTCAGTGGGAACACACCAGTGCATCGACCGTATCAACCGCTCGGCGTAGTGCAAAAGTGCAAAATACCGATCCTGGCCCCCCGCGCTCGAAAAATATTCGGAGACACGTTGGGCTTGGGGACGATCGTCTGGTAGCTGGACGGCCATGACCGGATTCGCCCATCCAGCTAGAAACAGCCTTCGGGTGGAGCAATCGAATTAGCCGGCGCCGAGAATAGCTGAGGAGAAAGATAGAATACACAACCAAGCTATACCGGCGAGCGAGGGCTGTTTTTGCCGACCCGAAAAATATTTTTGTTCGCGGAAAAACACCCGCTGCTGGCCGGTATTCCGTTGCAACCATCGGTGGGTTTTCGCCGAGCGGTAAAAACAACTCTCCCATCCATGCTCAACTACGAAGGTGACGCCAAGGCGACTCGGCACATTCCGTCAGAGGTCACGCGCGAACTGTGGGTCCTTGCAGGTGGCCGATGTCAATTTCGGGGCTGCAACGAACTGCTCTACAAGTCGCCGGTGACGCAGGAGCGCGTAAACCGCGCCCAGAAAGCGCATGTCTACTCGTTTTCGCCCGACGGCCCGCGCGGGCGCGGGCCTTACGCCAAGAAAACCAAGGGCCTCAACAGCACGAAGAATCTTCTGCTGGTTTGTCACGGCTGCCACCAGACGATCGATCGGGATCAGTTCGGGAAAAAATACTCCGCCGAGCTGCTGCTAAGCTGGAAGGCGGATCACGAAGCGCGGATCGTGCTCGTCACCGGCGTCGCACCGAAACGCCGTTCGCATGTCGTCTTCTACCGCTCCCGTATTGGCGAGCATGACGCTCACATCGATACCGACGACGCGTTTAGCGCCCTTTTCCCGATGTGGCACCCGGCAGACGACAAACCCATCGACCTGTCGATGACCTGCGAGCACGAGGACAACAAGCGCAGCTTCTGGGAAAACGAGACCGCGCATCTGCGGGCCATCTTCGAGCGGAAGGTGGCGCAGCTCGCCGCCGACGGCCACGCGACCCATTTCTCCGTTTTCGCGTTGGGTGACATTCCACTGCTCGTCTTCCTCGGCTCGCTGTTCACGAGCCAGACGGCCGTCGAGACGTATCAGCTCAAAAAGGAGCCCCAGACCTGGCATCGCCGCGATGATGCGCCCCGCGGTTTTCGCTTCACGCTCAACCGCCCGCATAACTCGCGCGGCGAACCGGCGTTGGTGCTGTCGTGCAGCGGGCGCGTCGATCACGCGGGTCTCGGCGCGAAGCTGCAGCGGGAGTTCGCCGTTTGGGAGCTGACCGTTCCGGAACCACACAACGATTTCCTGCGCACGCGCGAGCAACTGAGCCAGTTTCGGCGAGCCGCGCGGGCTGCCATCGAGCAAATCCGCCAGACGCACGGCCGGGTTCCGCTCCACATCTTTCCCGCGGTGCCGGTCTCGTGTGCGGTGGAACTGGGTCGCGTGCGGATGCCGAAGCTCGATGCCCCGTGGAACCTTTATGACTACAACCAAAAGCTACAGGGCTTCACCTACGCCCTGACCATCGGAGAAAACCTATGAACACCAACGCTGCCAATGACATCATCGCGTCGATCACCGAAACGATCGACATCCCCGATTCCGCCTACCATAAAGCAATCGCGCGCGCTAAGGATTTGGAAACTTGGATCGACGCTTCGTCCGAGTCGGCGAAGTTCGGGGCGAAGATTTCGATCCAGGGCTCTTTCCGCTTGGGCACCGTGAACCGGCCGCTCAAGGAAGATGACGAATACGACCTCGATCTCTCCTGGTTGCTGCGCCGAGGTTACGGGAAGGACCAGCATTCGCAGGCCGATTTGAAGGCGCTCGTCGGGCGTGACCTCGAAGCCTATCGCCGCGCGCGCCAGATCGAAACGGCGCGTGAAGAAAAGAACCGCTGCTGGCGGCTGCACTACAAAGACGACATCCGGTTTCATTTGGACGGCGTGCCGTGCCTGCCGGGAGTGGTGGAGCGGAGGACGCTAATTGCGCTCGCGATGCAGCGCCATGGTCTGCCGGAAGCATTGGCCCGCCTGGTCGCGGAGCACAGCGTCGACATCACGGATCGCACGCTTTCGAACTACCGCTTGATCTCCCCGGACTGGCTGGTGAGCAACCCCGAGGGGTATGCGCGTTGGTTCGAGTCCCGTATGCGGCAGGCTACCAATCTTCTCGAAGCGCGCGTCCGAGAGGCGCGCGCCGCTTCGATCGACGACTTGCCGGCGCACCGGTGGAAGACGCCGCTGCAGCGCTGCGTGCAGTTGTTGAAGCGTCACCGCGACGTGATGTTTGATGCGCTGCCGGAAGCGAAGCCCATCTCGATCATCATCACGACGCTCGCAGCTCGGGCCTACCGCGGCGAGCCGGACGTGGCCGCCGCCATGGAGCGAATTCTGCTCCAAATGGAGGCGCTCGTGAACCCCGCGCGGCCGCGGGTGCCGAACCCGGTCAATCCGGAGGAGGATTTCGCGGACAAGTGGAGCACGCCCGAAGGCCGGCAGTTGCAGCTCGAAGACAACTTCAAACGTTGGGTCGCACAGGCGCGAGCCGATTTCGGCAAGCTCTCCGGATCGAGCGACCCCGAATTTATCGCCGAGCAGGCCCGGGCGCGCTTCCGCGCTCCGGTGGATCAGGCCGAAATCCGGCGGCGACTCGGCATCGGCTTCCCAAGCGTGGTGATCACCCCGCGCTCAGTGCCGATCACCGAACCGGCACGGCCGTGGCGAAGGAGCTGAGCTCAGCCATGGCACCCGGGCTCGGTGAATTCCTCGAACAGTATCCCGGCATGGCGATCCACCCATGCGCCATGCCAGGCTTACAGTTGCGCGGAACCCTGTCGTTTCACGCGCAGCCGCCGGGGAAGCCGGAGATCACCGACGCATATTCGCTCGCGATTATGGTGCCGCCGGCGTTTCCCGCCAGCTTGCCGACGGTGATCGAGAGTGGGGGGCAAATCCCCCGCGGCGAAGATTATCATGTCAATCCGGACGACACGCTTTGTCTCGGCTCTCCGCTCCGGCTGCTGTTGAAGCTCGCGAAGCAGCCGACGTTGCTGGGTTATGCCGACGGCTGCATCGTGCCTTATCTTTATGCCATCAGCCACAAGCTCCGCTTCGGCGGCCCGTTTGTGTTCGATGAGCTGGACCACGGCGCGCCAGGTGCGTTGGCAGACTACATGGACCTTTTCGGCGTGAAGCAGCCTGCGCAGGCGCGCGCCATATGGACGCTGCTTGGAATGAAAGAACGTCATGCGAACAAGAAACCCTGTCCCTGTGGGTGCGGGCAGCGTCTGGGCCGGTGCGGCTTTCGCCAGCGACTACGCGAAATTCGGGCGCTCGCGAGCCAGACGTGGTTCCGGGAGCACGCGCTGTAAGTTATGGCCATTCCTGAACGGCAAGTGGAGTCTTGGGCAGGACAAGGGGGCGGTGACGCAATCGGCCACCACCTATTTGACGATTAAGCGCGCCCTTGAAGCCCGCGACGTTCCGCATCGCGGTCGCAGCGTGATCTCCGCCAGCGACTTTACTGTCTCCATTCCCGCACCATTGGATTTTGCCGCGCTGGAAGCGATGTTTTCTAGCCGTGACTCAAACTAACACGACTGTTCGGAGGGGCTACTGTTATGATCGTGATGTTCGTTACCGATTGAGATTTTCACCGGCGCGATGATGGTAGTCGCAACTCCTCCGCCTAGCGGAGGATTGGGGCAACTAAGAAAGCAAAGCCCGCCGCATTAGGGGTAATGCGGCGGGCACTTTTTTTGCCCGGAAACTCACGCCGAGCTGACTGAAGCGGGACCACCTTCCCACGTTCAGCTTTGCGGGCGAGGTTGAAGCGGAGCGTCGCGCGGGGAACATCCGAGTTCGACCTCGCGTTCCTTCTGTGTAAAACATCCGGTCGTCGCCCATGAAGCTCTTCCTGAGCCACGCATCCGAGGACAAGGATTTCGTCCGGCCGCTGGCTGACCGCCTCGCCGCCGAAGGCTTCACCGTCTGGCTCGACGAACGAAGCATGACCCTCGGCGATTCGCTACTGGGGAAGATCAATGAAGGATTGCTCGGCTCGGATTACGGAGTCGTGGTTCTGAGCCCGACGTTCTTCGGCAAGAAATGGACGCGCCTCGAGCTGGGTGCATTGATAGCGCTCGAAACGACCACCAAGAAAATGATCCTGCCGATCTGGAAGGGCCTGTCGGCTGAGGCGATCAAGGAACTGATGCCCACACTGGCGGATCGTGTGGCGGTGGATGCCGCGCAGGGGCTCGACGTCGTGGTGCAGGCCATCAAGTCCGCGGTCGGGGCGGCCCGGCACCAGCAAACGCTTTCGCAGTTCGACCAGCTCAAGACGCGCCTCGATCGGATGAGCGGTGAAGCCAAGGCCCGGCGCACCGCGGACCTACTGCTCAACTCGGCCGAGGGCGCGAAGCGCATCGCCGCCGAGTTCGTCCGTTTGGGCGAGCTGCTGCACACCCATTTCGCAGCCTTCAGCTCGGACGAAATGAAGTTCGAGGTGCGGAAAGGGCCGGTTGAAACCTTCACGGTGCAAGGTCCGAAGCGTTACGGGGTCGAGGTTCATTTCACCGACGGGGCCTTCAATTCCGGCGCTCACGCCTCGTTGCCATGCGTCTTTTACCGCCTCGGCGAATTGCATGCTCTCCGCGGGCGCGCTGACCCGCAGATTTTGACCCGGATTACTTACCATCCTTATTTCGACGCGACCGGCGCAGTGGTGTGGAGCCCGCATGAAAAGCGCGAAGAGGTGATGAGCACGGAAACGCTCGTGATGCTCTTTGCTGAGAAACTGACCGACTACGTCGCGAGCGCTCGACGCTAGGTCATGGATTGGTGAAGTGAGGGAAGTCAGATGATCCTCAATAGCGCCCAGCTTCGCCAAGTGTGGGGCCAGAAAAAAATTCCGGTGGTCTTTCGCCGCGGTCAGGGCGAACGCCTGCTGCTTCGTCTTCCCTATGCTCCTGACAATCTCTCACGCGTGCAGGCGGCGCATCGCCATGCCCCGGATTGGAATGTGAAGTATCGCTGCTGGGAGACGCCGCGCACGTGGTTCAATGATCTCGTGCAGCAATTTCTCCGGGAGTTTGGAAAAGTTTACGTGATCCAGGCTTTTCGCGAGGAGCAGAAGTGCGCCCCGGCGTGCTGGAACGCAGCGGGCTTCGACTGCGAATGCTCGTGTATGGGCGAGAACCATGGCTCTGGAAATCCGTCGGGCTGCTGGCACGTCGTCGCGGAAACGTTCGCTATCGAGTGGAGCGAACGGAAATATGCATGCCGGCTCATGGAGACAAAGCAACCGGAGCAGGTGCCGGAATCCACCCCGGTGGTTCACCTGTGACCGATACTGTCCGGGGGCGTCTTTCCCTTTTGCTCAATTCCGATGTTCATCGACTACACACCCCGCCAAGTAGCGATTCACGAGGCTGGGCACTTCGTGTTCTGTTGTGCGCAGAATTTACCGATGCCGGAAGTGCTTTCCATCGAGCCCCAGGTGATCGGCGCGACGATGGAGCATCAGATTGACCGGCTTCCAGACGATCAAACTGCTCTTGGTTTCTGTGCACGAAAACCCGGTGTTATCGAGCAGTTGCTGAACGCTGAGATCGAGGGTCGCACATTGGAAGAAGTCACAAAGAACATCTACGGGCCGACCATGGTATCTCTTATGACGCCAGTAACAGTGGCTGACTTTCTTAAACGATATCGCACGGTGCGCGACGAAACAGCCGTTAAGTTAACCTTGATGCACGTCGCTGGAACGGCGGCGGACGCGGAGCTGTGCGGCGGGAAAGGAGTTATTCCGTTCAATGATCTGAAACCCGCCCATGATCTCGCCAAGCTGCTCGCCGGTGAAGAAGGTGCGGGAAAACTTGTCAGCGAGAAATATTCGGAAGCCTGCGGGCTTTGCCGTGGCACTTATCGGCAACCGATTCACGCCGTAGCAGACAAGCTACAGGCGGCGAAAACTCTCCGGGAAAGCGATCTCTCCGCAGTGTGGCTTGATATCCAAGCTTCCTTTTTACGACAGCATCGACGCGGTAGCTCATTTCGGAGCAGGTAACAAATCTCAGCGTCCACAAGGGAAAAGGGCGCGAGCACAAATACCCTCCGCCGCTCTGTTCACGGGAGATGCAGCCACCAGATCAGAATTCTGCAACATCCCTTCTCGCTCCGCACGTTTTTCCATCCTCAAGACTTACTGTACGCGTCGCCACCCGCGACGCTCCAAATCAGCCGCTTGATCCTTGGTCGCGGTTCGCGCCCTCGTGCAACTACGCCAGAGGGCGCGAATTCCCCCTTTCGGCAAAACGCGGAATCGGTCGGCGTCTAGCTGATGGCCCCCTGGCTGCACCGGCCACACGGGCTCCACCCATTCTTCCGTGGCTCGGTGCGAGACACGAGACGGCGGGGTATGGCAGGCAGACGTCCTCTGACAGAAAAAGAAGAACGCGCGCTCCTTCGCGTCGTCCGAAAACTTCACCCGCGCGATCGCGCACTCATCACCACCCAGTGGTTCACCGGCTTTCGCATCAGCGAAGTCCTCTCGCTCACCATTGCTCGCGTGTATCGCGAGGGCGGTGCCGTTTTCCCGCAGATCGGGATTCCGCCGCGGCACTTGAAAAGTCAGTTCGGTGCCACGCGTTGGGTGCCCGTTGCACCTGAACTTAAGCGTGCCCTCGAAGCGCACTGGCGATGGCTCTCACAGCAGTTCGAAATCACTCCATCCTTACCTGCTTTTCCGAGCCGCAAAACCGGAGCCGATTGCCAGCGCCGCCCGCTCTCACGCAGTGGAGCTCACGATGTGGTGAAGCGCGCCTTTGCAATGGCGGGCATTGTCGACGACGGCCGCACGGGCACGCATACGCTGAGAAAGACTTTCGCGAAGAATGTCTATCGGAATAGCGGCAACGACATCGCGCTTCTCAACCGCGCGATGCAGCACTCGGAGTTGAACACGACGCTCAAGTATCTCGAGGTCCGGAATGAAGACGTGAACTCCGCCATCCTCGCGTGCGATTTCACACGCGGAGCGAAAACGAAAGCCGAGCTACTCGTGGGGTGGCCGAAGCAGAAGCCACTGAGGAAGGCGGGGTGAGGTCCGCGAGCACTCCCCTGCCCTGTTCAGTAAAACCTGAACCGGACGTTTTCCTCCAAACGTGCTGCTCCTTTCCAGCCGAGCGCACTCGTTTTCAGAGTAAATGACCCGGATCGCCGATTTCGAACCTGCCGCGCACTACGGCATCAACTAACAACGACCCACTCTCAAGGCTCCTGCGTCGGCGGCTCGGCACGATAGGCTTCGGCGAGCAGCACGACCGGATGCGCAACCCGCAATCCGCTCATCCCGCGAGCCCGCAATCCATTTTCCAGCTGCAAATGACAGCCCGGATTGGCCGTGGCCACGACACTTGCTCCCGTGCGTCGCAGGTGCTCGATCTTCCGCTCGAGGAGGCGCGCTGACGTTTCGGGTTGCGTGATGTTGTAGATGCCCGCCGAGCCGCAACACCACGACGCTTCGCCACATTCGCGAAACTCACCGCCGGGCAACGCTGACAGCACAACCCGCGGCTGGGCGCTCACCCTTTGGGCATGGCACAAGTGGCAGCTCTCATGATACGTGACGCAGGCGCCGTCCGACGCGGATCCTCTCGGTTTCCTGAAACCGATCTCCACCAGAAATTCGTGAACGTCACGCACCTTTCGGGTCCATTCCGCCGCGGCCGGCGCATACTTTGGGTCCTCGTGCAACAAGTGCGCGTAACCACGAAGGTGCGATCCGCACCCGCCTGCATTGCTGATGATCGCATCGAACGAGAACGGATCGATCAGGTCGAGCTGCCGACGCGCCAGCGTTTGCGCGGAAGCGACATCGCCATTGTGGGCATGCAACGACCCGCAGCACGGCTGCACGGGCGGCGTGTGCACCTCGCAGCCGTTCGCGAGCAGCACATCGACTGTAGCGCGATTGATATCGGCAAAAACGAGGTCCTGCACACAACCGGTCAGGACGGCTACCCGATGGCGCGATCGTCCCGTTGCAACTCGGGACGGAGCTTCAATGGGTTCAATGAGTTGATGAGAAAACGCCGCGCCGACCGTTGGCGTTTGCGGTTCCAGCCGGCGCACGTTTTTCGGCAGCAGCCGCAGGAGTCCCGAACTGCGAAACAATCGCTGTGCTCCACTTCGTTGCCACCAGCGCAGCAGCCACCCGGTCCAACGCAACAGGCGCGGGCGCGTGAACAGCCCTCGAACAATGACCCATCGGACAAAGTCTCGCTTGGGGTGAGCGAGCACGCCCTGCGCTTCGATTTCCGCGCGAGCCGTTTCGAACATCCGCGCATAATCGACGTTCGCCGGGCACGCACTCGTGCAAGCCAGGCAGCCGAGGCAGTAATACATCTCTTCGCCAAACGTCTTCGTCACCTCCAGTTCACCGTCCGCGATCGCACGCATGAGCGAGATTCGTCCGCGCGGCGAGTGGCGCTCGTGCTTGGTTTCCGCATAAGTCGGGCACGAGGGCAGACACATGCCGCAATGCATGCACTGCTGCAGGACGGAGTAATCGAGAGCCGCGAGCCCGCGCGTCGCTGATGGCTCAGACATGGGAGTCTGTGGCAGAAGTCTCATCGAATATCTTGCCGGGATTGAGCATCCCGTCGGGATCGAAGGTGCGCTTGATCGCTCGCAACAGTTCGAAACTCGCGTCGCCCATCTGCTGCCGCAGGAATTTCTTCTTCGCCAGCCCCACCCCGTGTTCGCCGGTGATCGTCCCACCGCGCTTGAGCGTCTCGGCGACGATGTCGTCAAACGCGAGTTCGACCCTATGCATCTCCGCCGTGTCGCGTTCGTCGGTGAGGATGGTCGGATGCAGGTTGCCGTCACCGAAGTGGCCAAACGTCGCGATCGTCAGTCCGTGTTTCGCGCCGATCGCCTCCACCGCGCGGACCATTCCGCCAAGTTCGCTGCGCGGCACCGTCACATCTTCGAGGATCGTCGTCGGACGCAGCCGCGCGAGCGCGGAGAATGCGCTGCGTCGTGCCGCTGCGAGTTGCAGCGCCTCAGCCGCCGTCGCGGCGCGGCGCACCGAGGTCGCGCGGTGAACCCGGCATTGTTCCTCGACGCGCATCGCCTCGTCGGCAGCCGCGGCGGGATGTCCGTCCGTTTCGATCAGCAGCAGCGCTTCGGCGTCGCGCGGCAATCCGACGCGCGCGAAATCCTCGACGCACTGTATCGTTTTGCGATCGAGGAACTCCAGGGTGCACGGAATGATCTTCGCCGCGATGATCGCCGACACGGCGTCCGCCGCGGAGTCCATCGAGCCAAACGTCGCGAGCAGCGTCTGCCGCGCCGCCGGCTTCGGCAAAAGCTTCAGCAACACGCGCGTGATCACCCCGAGCGTGCCTTCGCTGCCGATGAAGAGATCCCGCAGGTTATAGCCCGCGACATCTTTCACGCACTTGCTGCCGAGCCAGCACACCGATCCGTCCGCGAGCACCACTTCCAGTCCCATCACATAATCGCGCGTCACGCCGTATTTCAGCCCGCGCAATCCGCCCGAGTTTTCCGCGACATTGCCGCCGATCGTGCTGATCTTCATCGAGCCCGGATCCGGTGGATAAAAAAGCCCCGCTGCGTCCGCAGCATCGTAAACCTGCTGCGTCACCACGCCCGCTTCCACGAGGATGGTGAGGTTCTTTGTATCCAACTCCAGGATGCGATCGAAGCGCACCAGGCAGAGCACGATGCCGCCGGAAATCGGCACGCTGCCGCCCGACAATCCCGTGCCGCTTCCCCGACAAATCACGGGGCGTCCGTGGCGTCGCGCGACGTCCATGACAAACCCCACCTCCGTCGCCGTGCGCGGAAACACCACCGCGGCCGGACGTTGCTCCAGCGTGGCGGTGCCATCGAAACCGTAGGGAATGACATCCTCCGGCGCCGTCAGCACCTGCGACGCGCCCAGCGTTTCCCGCAGTGCCACCAACGCCTCGTCCGGCAAAGCTCCCTCGCGCTGAACAGTTCGCATCGACCGTCGAAACTTCCCCTGCCCGCCCGGCCCGCAACGGGTTTCGACCAGCCGATTTTCCCGCGTGAACAAAACTGCTGGGCGAAAGCCGTTGCGCCTCCGCTTGGCCGAACCTCCATCGGTTCAACTCGCTTCGTCTGCGCCACCCATGATCGAACTTCGGCTCCCCACCCGCGAACTCCGCCTGCTGGACCGGCCGGAGCAGATCACGTATCGGGAGCACGATCTCGATGAACGCGGATTCAACCGCATCGTGAGCGCCATCAGCGTTCCGACCCTGACGGTGTATCCGGCGGCGAGCGCCGGCCGCGGTGCCGCCGCCATCGTCATCTGCCCCGGCGGCGGTTATGAATACCTCGCGATCGATCGCGCCGGACATGCGCTCGCGCGGTATTTTCAACAACGCGGCATCGTCGCCGCCGTCCTCAAATGCCGTTTGCCGGCGACTCCGCTCGCGCCGGATGCCATCCCTCTCGCTCATCAGGACGCCGCCTCCGCGATTCGCGTCCTGCGAGCGCACGCCGCGACCTGGGGCGCCAGCCCCGAACGTATCGGAATCCTGGGGACGTCCGCCGGCGGACATGTTGCGGGGTTTGCCGCGGTGTTCGGCGGCGAGAACAAAGATCGCGCGGATTTCGCCGCGCTGCTTTCGCCCGTCGTCACCCTCGAAGAGCCTCTGGCGCATCGCGGCTCGCGTGAACGTTTGCTCGGCCCGAAACCCGCGCCAGCCGAAATCGCGCGACTCTCCCTCGAGCGCCAGATTCGGCCGGGCTTACCGCCGTTTTTCGTCGCGCACGCGCAGGACGACACCGTCGTTCCCCCGCAAAACAGCGAGCGACTCGTCGACGCGTTGCGTCGTCACGCCGTGCCGGTCGAACCGCTGTATGTGCCCACCGGCGGCCACGCCTTTTCGAGCGAACCGCACGGCTGGGGCCTGATGTGGCGCGAACGGTTTATTCGCTGGCTGGACGCCCTTGGGTGATCACCACCGCGCGCGTTTCGCGCCCAGAAAAACCGCGACTACTTCGCCACGGCGATGCACTCGATCTCGTAGTGCAGCGCCGGCGGAAGGCAGTTCGTGATCGTCGTGCGCGCGGGAAACGGCGCCGAGAAATATTCGCGGTAAAGCTCGTTGTAGCGACCGAGGTTCGCTTCATCCCGCACGTAGTTCCGCGTCTGGACCACATGCGCCAAGTCGCTCCCGGCCGACTCCAGGACTTTCCTTAGATTTTCAACCGAGCGGCGGAATTCGCCTTCGAAGGTGTCGGCGATGATCTTGCCGTGCTGGTCGACGGAAGCCTGCCCCGAGACAAAGATCAGGTCGCCCACGCGCACGGCGGGGCTGAACGGCAGATGCGAGGTCGGGGTGTCAGCGTTTTTTGGATACGAAACAGCGGTCTTCATGAAAAATCGCAGGCGGGAACGTCCACCGGGTCGAGCGGCCAGACCGGGCGCTGCACGTTCTTCCATGGGAGTTGACTCAGGTCGCAGGCACACGGCCCAGGCGTTTCGACGTAATACGAGGCGCGCGCGATCGGATCGTAGGCGCGTCGATGCGCCACGGCCGCTTTCACGCCGATGAAAGCAAACCTCTGCGGCTCGATGCCCTGGCTGAGCCATTGGCCAAGATCCATCGGCGGCGTGCGTCGACTCGTGAGCAGCACGGTCACGCCCGCACAACGCACCACCGCGCACGGGCCCATGTCGAAACGCGCACCGCTCATCGCGGCGAGATGACTCTGTTTGTCCGCGAGCTCGAAACGTCCGTCGCTGCGCGAAACCAACGTCGCCTCGCATTCCACAGGGCCAGGATCGAGCCGCGACCCTCGGCCGCCGATCGAAAGCGTGCGCTGCTCGCCCAGCCTGGCGTCGGCCAGTGCCGCGACGGCGGCCGGATCGTGGATCGCGACCAGGCCGCGTTGAATCCTATGCCGCAGCAATGCGCGCAGCACGCTCGTGCAATCGCCTGGAGCTCCCGCGCCAATGTTGTCCGCGGGTTCGACCAAAAGAATCGGTCCTTCGCCCGGCGGCAGGCCCTTCGCGGCGAGATCCGTCAGCACCGCGTCGAGGTCGAGATAACGCAAACGCACATCCGCCCTGCGTTCCCATGCCAGCATCGCGCCCGCCGTCAGCACTTCGCGATCGAGCGCCGGTTCTCCAACGGAAATCACGCTGAGCGAAACGCCCGTCTCCGCGATATCCGCGAAGGAAAACCCCGCCGCGACCGTGTATTCCCAAATGTCCTCCTGCTGCCGTTCGACCTCTCGCGCGAACGCTTCCATCGCCTTCATCGGGTTGTCAGCGGTTCCGGTTGCGAGCGGCGGCCAGATCATGGGCAACCGGCACCACGCCATGTGCGGGCATTTGCCTTCGCGAAACATCCGCGCGATCAGCGTCGCGGCCCGCGTGCCCGCCGCCTTCGCATCCGTGTGCGGGTTTTCTCGATACATCACGAGCGCATTGGCGAATCGGCACATCGCCCGCGTGACGTTGGCGTGCAAATCGAGAACGCCGAAGATCGGGATCGTCGCCGCGCCCGGCAGTTCCCGGATCCGACGCAGCAACTCGCCCTCCGGATCGGAATGCCGCGTCGTCACCATCGCGCCGTGCAGCACGAGGAAAATCGCGTCCAGCCCGTCCGCGAGTGCCACGGTCGTCGTCGCCGAAAACTCCTTCCAAAACGCTTCGAACGCCCCGTCCTCCACCGCGCCGCCCGGCACCGCCCACGCGTCCACCGTCGGCACCAAGGTCCATCCTTGGCGGACGGCTTCCTCCAGGAAACCGTCCATGACCGAAGCATCGCCGAGCTTGCGCAGGATTTCCGGCCCGCGATCGACCCGAAAGTCCGCCCAGCGCGTGACGGAGTCGACGAACGTATTCGTCTCTTGAAACCAGCCTCCGCAGAGAACGCGCCGCGCCATGTCGCTCAGCGTGTCGCCAGATGCGGCGCGGCGGGCCACGTCGCGGCGTGACGTTGAAACGCCGGCGCCGCGCGCCGCAGCGTCTCGTCGATATCCGCGTCGCGATGCGCGAGACTGATCGACCACAAGCCGCGTTCGATCGCGCGCACGCCCGCCTCGAGCAGACAACGCCGCAGGTGCGCCCAGCGCGGCGCATCATGCCGCCGCACGTAGTCGCGATAATCGCGTATCGGTCCCTCCGAAGCATCCGCCTTCAGCATCACAGTGTGGAAAATCAGGCCCGGTCCCTGCGGACGCAAGGGCACTCCATGCTCGCGCGCGAGATCGGACAAACCGGCCATGAGGCGGCGGCCGAGTTTCTGGATCGTTCCCGGATGCGTGTCCTTGAGAGCGATGATTTGATCGAGGCTCCATTTGCTCGCCGCGAGGCAGAGCGGGTTGCCGTTGAGCGTGCCCGCATGAATGACTTCGCCCGACAGCACCGTCGCCATCGCGGCGCGCGTGCCCGCGAGCGCGGCAAACGGTGTGCCGCCGCCGACCGCTTTGCCGAGAATCGTGAGATCGGGCTTGATGCCGAACATGCCCTGCGCGCCCGACGCGCCGAAACGGAAACCGGTGATCGTTTCGTCCGCGATCAGCAGGATGCCCTCGCGATCGCACAACTCGCGAATCGTCGCCAGCAACTCCGGCACCGGCTCGATGCAGCACGTGTTGCACAGCACCGGCTCGAACACGATCGCCGCGATCTGCCCGCGAAACTCCGCCACCCGCCGGCGCAGATGTTCAGGATCATTCCAGCGCGCCACGACAAACTGCTGCGGGACCGACGGAATCACTCCCTTGCTCGGATGATGATTCGCCGGCGCATCGTCGCTGCCCCAGTTGGCCGGCGGATTCGCAAACCCCGGCAAACCTTCGTCGCTCCAGCCGTGGTAATGCCCTTCGAAGCGCAGGATGAGCGCCCGCTTCGTGTGCGCCCGCGCAACGCGAAACGCGACCATCACAACCTCTGTCGCGGAGTTGTTGAAGCGCACCAATTCCGCCGACGGAATCATCGCCTGCAGCCGCTCGGAGACCTCGATCTCCAACGCGCTCTGCGCCGCCCAGTGCATGCCGAGACGCGCCTGCGCCGCCACCGCTTCCGCGAGCTCGCTCGGCGCGTGACCGTAGAGCAGCGCGCCCTGCCCCAGCTGGAAGTCGAGGTAATGATTCCCGTCGACATCCCACAAACTCGGCCCCGTTCCGCGCTCGAAATACAGCGGCACCGGCGCCTCCATTTTGCGAATACCGCTGTTGATACCCCCGGCAATGGAACGCTGGGCGCGTTTGAAGAGCTCCTGTGAGCGGGAAAAGGTATAGGGCATAGAAGTTGAGGACAGAGCGCGACCTGGTGTGGCGGAGTAAAACGGCGGCCACTCCCACAGGCGGATCGCTCGTCACCACGTTTCACAATGCGAACTGGTCGTTTCGTCAAACAAAATACTTGTAAGCACCTCCCGCCGCTTCATTTTTTTCGCCGCGTTCTCCGGGCTGACGCTGCGAAACCTGCTGCGCCGCGTTCTTCCCGGCGGTCGCCTTGCGCAACTTTCCTCACGTTTTCCGCTCTCGCACTTCGCGCGGCCTCCCATGCTCATCGATTGCCACAACCATCTTGGCTCGGATCTCTTCTTTTATCTCAACGGCCACTACCCTTACGCCCAGGCGCTGACGTCGCTCGTCGCCGAGGGCGCACGCCACGGCGTCGATCGCTGGATCGTTTTCCCCATGGTGGCCAACACCTGGTTCGACCCCGCGGCGATGCGGCGCGGACAGCTTCAGCCCGGCGGACCGGATGCGGTGCCTTACGCGTTCGAAAACGAACGCATGCTGCGCGAAGTCTATGAGCAGTTTCCCGATCTCGGCCGCCTCACGCTGCCGTTCGTAATCCTCGATCCGATGCGCGAACCGCAGGCGCAGGTGGACCGGCTGCGCGCGCTGCACCGCGAGTTTCCGTTCTACGGACTCAAGATCCAGGCGACGATGATTCAGGCCGATGCCGGCGCGTTGCTCACGACCGGGCGCTGCTTCCTCGAACTCGCCGAGGAATTGAACATTCCGTTCCTCATTCACTCGAGCGTCGCCCCCACCGACCCGTGGTCCGAAGTCGGACTGCTGCTGCGCATCGTCGAAGCCGCGCCGCAGGTGCGTTTCGTGCTCGCGCACTCGTGCCGTTTCGATCGCCCGAGCCTCGACCGCATCGCGGAGCTCCCCAACGCCTGGTTCGACTGCTCCGCGCACCGTATCCATTGCATGGGTGCGGCTCGCGACTTTCCGTTTATCGCCGCCCGCGACCGCCGCCTTCCCGCCGACTACCACGACCCCACGTCCGTGCTGCGCACGCTCGCCGAGACCTATCCGACGAAACTCATCTGGGGCTCGGATACGCCGTTCGAGACATACGTCGGCCCGCACGAAGACGGATCGCTGCTCTCGCTCCGCAGCAGCTACGAGGAGGAAATTGCGTGCCTGCGCGCCTTGCCCGAGAAACTCCGCACGGCCGTCTCCCACACCAACACGCTCGCCTGGCTTCAGCTCAAAGATGAAAACCTTCTCGCTCGCGGGTAACGCCGCCCTGGTCACCGGTTCCACCGCCGGCATCGGTCGCGCGATTGCCCTGGGTCTGCAGTCCGCCGGCGCCGACGTCGTGTTTCACGGCGAAACGCCGCGCCCCGACGATCTCCCCGCCAACGCCGCCTACGTGACGTGCGATTTATTCGATCCCGCGGCGCCGGAAAATCTCCTCGCGCAGGCGATCGCTGCCCAACCCGCGTTGAATCTCCTCGTCTGCAACGCCGGCATGCCCTCGGACGGATCGTTCCTCGAAATCACGCCCGAAGCATGGGAACGCGCCATGCACCTCAACGTGCGCGCGACTTACTTCGTCGTGCAAAGCTTCGCGCGCGCACTCGTGGCGCAGAAACGTCCGGGCGCAGTCGTGATCATCTCCTCGACGAACGGTTTTCAGCCCGAGGAAGGCTGCACGGTTTACGACACCTCGAAGGGCGCGCTGATCAACATGACGCGCGCGCTCGCCCAAGCGCTCGCCCCGCACGATATTCGCGTGAACAGCCTCGCCCCCGGACTCATCCGCACGCGCCTCACCGCGCCATGGCTCGACGCCGATCCCGCGAAACAACGTCACTACGAGAAAAAGACGCTGCTCGGCCGCATCGGCCGTCCGGAAGATTGCGCCGGCGCCGCCGCGTTCCTGCTTTCTCCCGCGGCTTCCTATATCACCGGACAAATTCTGGTCGTCGATGGCGGCCTGACCGTCGGCCAGATCGGTCGCATGTGACCTTCACCCGTGGAAACTCACTTTCCCGATCTGCCCACGCCCGCGCTCCTCGTCGACCGCGAGCGCCTGCTGCGTAACATCGCCACGATGCAGGCGGCGTGCGACGCCGCCGGTCTCGAACTCTGGCCGCACATCAAGACGCACAAGACGGTCGCGATCGCGCGCGAACAGTTGCGGGCCGGCGCAACCGGCCTGACGTGCGCAAAACTCGGCGAAGCCGAAGCGATGCTTCCGTCCGGCGTTCGCCGCTTGTTCGTCGCCCATTCCTTGGTCGATCCAAACCAAGCGCCACGCATCAACGCATTGCTCGAGCATACCGCCGAACTTCGTCTCGCCGTCACAAGCGAAGCGCATCTCGCGGCCTTCGCCGCGCTCGCCGCACGCGTCGGTCGGAAACTCACCGTGATGATGGCTATCGACACCGGCCTCGGACGCGAGGGCGCGCGCGACGTCGCCGCCGCCCAGCGCTTGGCCGCAGCGATTGCTCGCTCACCTCATCTCGAGTTGCGCGGTTGCTACACGCACGAGGGACACTTTTACGGCGTTGAACCGGCGGCGCGCGCAACACGGGTCGAGGCATTCATCGAACACGCGGCCGCGCTCCGCGACGCGATCGATCCGGCGCTCGCGTTGTGGCCGGGTTGCAGCGCCAACGCTCGCGACGTCGCGGCAAACGCCCGCGGTCGCGTCCAAGCCCTCCGCCCCGGCGCGTATGTCTTCGGCGATCTCGCGCTTTCCACCACGACGCAAGCTATGTCCGCCGACGAAATCGCGCTTCACGTGCTCGCCACCGTGATCGACAAACCCGCGTCCGGCCTCGCGTTGATCGATGCCGGCTCGAAAACCTTTTCCTCCGATCGCACGCCCGCGAATGTCTTCGCCCGCGCTGCCGACGGCCGTGACCTCTCCGTGGTGCGCGTGAACGAAGAACACGGCTACCTCGCCGGCTCGGACGTCGACGCCTTGCAGGTCGGCGAACGCATCCTCTTCACTCCCGCTCACGTGTGCACCGTCGTGAACCTCGCCGACGAGGTCACGGTGGTGGAACGTGGCGAGCTTCGCGAAACCTGGCCCGTCGACGCCCGCGGTCGCACGCAATGACTTCCGCGTCGCTTCGCCCGCAGGACTGGACGGTCGATCCGCTTCCGTCTCACCTCACCTCTTTCGCCCACGGCCTTGTCGCCGAGGACTCGGGAACGTGGCGGCCGCTGCGACAACATTGGCGCGGCGACACGCCGGAAACGGGATTTCAGGCGAGCAGCGCCCGGATTTTTTGGACGGCGACCGCGCTTCATTACGAGGTCGTGCTGCACGGCGCCGGCCAGCACAACACCGCGCGTCAGTTGAACGAACTCACCTGGGACCTGGGCGATGTGTGCGAGATCTTCCTCTGCGACGTCGCCACGCGATCTTATATTGAACTCCATGTGACGCCCGAAAATCACCGCCTGCAGCTTCATTTCCCGTTCGGTGCGATCGACCTCGTTCGCGCCGGGAACGCCCGGATCGAAGACTATATGGTGCGCGATCCGAACTGGGTGGAGACGACCGTTCAACGCGCAGAAAACGCCATCGCCGTTCGCGTGATTATTCCCGCCGCGATCTTCACGCGACATCGCGCCATCGACGCCGATTCCGAGGTGCGCACCGCGGTGTGTCGTTACGATTACCGCGGTCGCCCCGGGCGGCCCCTTCTATCGTCCACGGCCCCGTTGAGCGGGCCCTCATTTCACGCGCCCGACGAGTGGGCGCGGCTGATTTTCCACAGAGCATAATGGCGGCGGTATTCGAGGGCGCCGGGGGTGCATTTCGTTTGACGAAATGACGGTTTCTCAATGAAGAATTCGTCATGTCAATTGCGGTGCTGGATAAGGCGTTCTCTCTGCTGGAAGTGCTCGCGCGGTCAGGCCGCGCGTTGACGCTGGCGGAGCTGGCGGAGGAGAGCCGGCAGCCAAAGCCGAGCACCTTCCGTATTCTTCGCAGCCTGCGCGATCTTGGCTATGTCGACCAGCTGGAGGAACGCGGCAGCTACAAGCTTTCGGAACGGCTTCGCTCGCTGCGCGAATACGGACGGGACGAGTCGCTGCGCACGAAGGCGCAGCCGCTGATGCAGATGCTGCACGAGCGCTTCGACGAGACGGTAAATCTCGGCGTGCTCGAGGGCACCTACATCCGCTATGCCCACGTGATCGAAACGACTCAGGCCCTTCGCTCGATCGTAAAGCCGGGCGCGCGCGACGCGTTTCACACCACCGCGCTCGGCCGTGCCATCGCCGCTTACCTGCCGGATGCGCA
Source organism: Verrucomicrobiota bacterium (assembly GCA_023426435.1). GTDB lineage: Bacteria > Verrucomicrobiota > Verrucomicrobiia > Opitutales > Opitutaceae > Opitutus. The sequence continues at coordinate 85,678 of JAFAAS010000074.1, forward strand.
GCAAACCCGCTTGGTCGAGAAAGCCTGCGGTCTCGAGCCGGCCTCACAGCGCACGAGCCTGCGGCAGCGGCTGCAGAAGGAACTGCAGACCACGCGTAAGCGCGGTTGGGCCCTGGAAGAAGAAGAAACGGTCCCCGGTGTGACGTGCGTCGCGATTCCACTGACCGAGCTCGGGGAGCCGCTGGCCGCCGTCAGCCTTTCGATTCCCATCCATCGACTACCCGCAGCGCGCCGTGCGGAAATCCTGGAGGCACTGCTGGAATTCCGCCGCGATGCGACGAACCCCCGCAGACTCGCCGCTGCCAGCTAACGCGGGATAGTTCCGCCGCTAGCCAGTCGCGGACCACGATGCCTGAGGCTCCCAACGCGGCGCGATGCCATCGCGGCCGATCAGACCGGCTGACTACGCGCGATCCACAACCGGTGCAGGCAGTGCTCACGTATCGCTACGCTTCAATTGCGACCGGATTGCTGAGTTCTCCGATCCCTTCGATCTGGACGGTGACTGAATCGCCTGGCTGCAACCAGGTCGGTGGCTTCGACGCCATGCCGACGCCGTGCGGCGTCCCCGTGAGGATGACCGTGCCGGGCAATAGCGTGGTGCTCGCGCTCAGGAATTCGATCAGCGTCGGCACATCGAAGATCATGTCGTTCGTATTCCAGTCCTGCACGACTTTGCCGTTCAGTCGCGTGCGGATGGCCAGCCGGTTGGGATCGGGAATCTCGTCGGCCGTCACCAGGCACGGCCCGAGCGGACAGAAAGTGTCGAAGGATTTACCCCGCACCCACTGTCCCCCGCCCTTCTTCAACTGCCAGTCGCGCGCGCTCACATCGTTCGCACACGTATAACCGAGCACGTAGTCGAGCGCCTCGGATCGCTTCACGTTCTTGCAGCGGCGACCGATGACTACCGCGAGTTCGCATTCGTAGTCGACCTCATCGGTCGGCAACGCCGAGGGAATAGCGATTGGCTCCCCGGGATGCTGGACCGAACTGATCGGCTTCGAAAAGAGCACCGGGTATTCGGGGATTCGTGCGCCGCTCTCCTCCGCATGTCGTCGGTAGTTCAATCCCACCCCGAGAATCGCCACGGGGGCGAGCGGTGCCCGTATCCGAGACGGCACCACACGCATCCCGGTGCGAACAAGCCCAGTGTGGAGGTCACCGGCCAGCGCTTCGAAGGAGCCGTCCGCCGCCGGGGCGCAGTGATGTCCCACCTCATGTTCGTCGAGATAACTGAAGATCTTCATCGCTGCGTCCGGCCGTGGACGGTCAAAGGCTGAAGGTCGCCGTCAGGATGAACTGGCGGGGATCGACGATGCGATAGGCGTTGGGCGTTCCGTCCGGGAACGCACTCAACGGCTGAAGACGTCCGCTTTCCTGCACATTCCGAACGTTCAGCTGGAGCGTCATTTCGACCTTTCCACCGTGCAGCTTCGTGCGATAGGCCGCAAGCAGATCGACGTAGGTGTGGCTGCCGTCCCAAATCGGACGATTCGGATCTAGCTCCGTGATGATGGCCGGAAGTTGCTGCACGCCGTAGTAGCCGATCGAGCCACGATCTTCCCAACGAACGGCGCCGCCGACGTTGAACTTCCGCAGGACGGGATGGTCCGTTACGCCGCGCAGATAGAAATTCGTGCTCAAGTTCGCGCGATATTTGCGGACCTGCGGCAGCGACTTACCCACCGTTTGCTGAGCGATCCCGAGCGCGGTGGTGACTTGACGGGGCAGGTATTGTTCCGGCGTTTGGGCGCCGTCGTAGCTGGTGGTGAACCACTGGCTTCCAGTCTCCTTGTCCACCATGCTCGTCCAGATCGGCATGCGCTCATCGAGGTAGTCGAGCAGATCCTGGGCGACCGCTGCCTGGATCGTTTCATTTTCGGTGACGTTGGCTTTCACCGTCCAGTAGTCCGTCGGATTATAGTGGATTTCGAGTTCGCGGCCTTTGCTCTCCGCATTTTCAACGGCAGCAATCGGGAGCCCGCCGAAGTTCACGCTCGTCTGGAGCCGCGCAAGCACGGCCGGGTCCATCTGCAGTTCTTCCGCCACCGCGGCGTCCAGCGCATCTCCCGTCAATCCGCGCGTCGCTTGCAGCCACTGGCGGGCTCGCGCATCGAGCGAGAACAGCCGGGCCGGCTGGCCGTCGAAGACGTCCATCTTCACCGCTCGCGTCGCAAGCGTCGAAGAGTTGCCGCTGCGATCGTTCTCCGTGAGCACGTTGAACTGGTTCGCGCGAATGTTCAGCTTTCCGTCGAAGAGCGCCAGGGAGAACCCGTAGTCCTCACCCTTGCCCTGCGGATTGGGCAGGAACTCTCCATGCAGGTTGATCGCCGAATCGGCAGGGATGAAGCTGTCGGACTTGTTGGCATGCAGACTCAGCCAGTTCGTCACCTTTAGCACGGCGCCCATAGTCTTCGTGTCACCCTTGTTCTTCTTATAGTCGCCCGCTGCCCATTGACGGTCCCACTCGAAATCGTGAGTTTTTCCGTCCGGCAACAGTCGTGCCGTGACGCCCGCCTTCGTGTAAACCTCGTCACGCCGGAGCCCGAACGTCGTCACGAGCCGGCTGTTCAAGAAATGGCTCTGCAACACCGCGCCCTGGGTGCGCTGGATCTTGAGGGAGTTCTGCGCTCCGCCGGTGCCATTCACGGACGCGGCGAGGCCCAGTTGCGTGGGCTCGTTGATGGACTCGCCGGCGGCAAAATTCCCCCAAGTGTAGTTATAGACGCCATCGAGTCGCCCGGAATACGGAGCGTAGTCGATGTCGCGCCCCTCGTTGTCGCCCACCAAGTAGAAGCGGAAGCTGCGACTGCCGGTCGGTGACTGCCCGTTTTGCGGTAGGGTATCACCAGGCAGTCGGACTGCATTAGCTCGCGGGGTGCCGGCCGGGAGCCATGAGTGGTCGTCCAGCATCGCCAGCTGGTAATAATACGAGCGGAGCTGGTTTTTCTTGTATTCGCCGTATCCGCTCAGCTGATGCATGCCAAGCCACCGCAACCAGCTTTTCTCGCGGGTGAAATCGAACTTGTAGGCCAGCTGCGCCCGATAGGTGTCGTTGAGCAACGGACGGTCGATGACATTGGTCTCGGAGATGCCAAAGTAAGGACGCAGAAAATACGGGTTCTCGCTGCCGTCGAGGCGGCGCATGTTCGGATCCACGTAAAGATAGGTCGAACCCGCGCTGCCCGTGGGGAAGTCCTGAAAATATCGGGGTGAATCCTCGCGGAACCAGCCCACCTGACCGGCGAGCAGCTGACGCGGCGTGTCTAGGAACACCTGATCGAGGGTCACAAACCATGTCTTCACCACCTCATCGAAGTAGTTCATCGAGGCGGCGTTAATCGAGGTATAGTCGTAAATGTCCTTGTTGCTGACCGCGGCATCGGATCGCCAGAGCGGCTGGGTGCGGCGCAAGGTTTGCGGCGAAAGCAGCGCATAGTTGCGGTTCGCCTGGTTATTCGTGGCCGGCGTTTGGAGCAGAGCGTCGTCGGACGTGGTGCCGCGGGGGGCCGTCCAGTAGGCGACGCCGGTCGGCTCGATATACATCAAAGACGTGCCGCGCCCGGTGGTCTGGTAACCACTGTTGAAGATAGCGGCGCCATTGATCGTCGGTATTCCTCCACCCAACGCGGTCGTCGGTTCGCCCGTGCGGGTCACAGGGGAGCCGTTGATGTAAGTTGTGCTGGTCAGAGGATCCCAGACGGCCGATCCGTTTTCGATCCATGGCGTCACGGCATCGCGCGGCGTGATGCTGTTCGGACGAACGCCTTCTTGGGCGAAATACTGGAACGAGCCACTGATCGTGGTGCGCTTGAACGGTCGATACTTCACCATGAAGTTGTAACGTTCCGTCTCCACGCCGGCCGGCTGACGGGTGAATTCAGTATCTTGATACACTTGGCTGAAGCGCATCGCGAGCTTGTCCTTCAGCAGCACCCGGTTCACATCGATCGATTCGCGCGTGCTCATGTCGCGCCCGGGCTCCCCAAACGAATCCGCGCGCAGCTGGACCTGCGCGCGATTTCGCGTGAGGTTCGCTGACGCGGGCACGCTGTTGGCCGTGCCCGAAGCATTGCCGAGGCCGAAAAGATTGGAATTCGGCCCGCGACTGATCTCCACCGCATCCATGCTGATCGGATCGATTGGCACCCGGCGGCTGGTTTCGAAGCCGCCGTAGGCGATGTTGGCACTCGTCAGGCCGCGAACTCGATTGGCCGTGTTGGGATTGTTCTGCAGATTGTCCTGCGGCTGCGAACTCTGGTTAAACGCAAAATCGGTGTAGTTGCCCGCCCCCTCGGTGCTGGCTTCGTAGGCGAAGATGTCGTTAATATCCAGCATCGCGAAATCGATCATCTGCTCCTTCGTGACGACGGAGATCGACGAGCCCAGGTCTTCGAGCCGCGAGTTCACGCGGGTGCCCGACATCGTATTGGACGCCAGATAGCCGCGGCTGCTGTCCACGACCTCGAACGGGCTCAAGACGATCGGTTCGTCCTGCTCGACCGCCGAACGTATGTCGTCGCTCGCCGTTGCCCGCGCCTCCTGTTCTCGCAATCGGGCGAGCTCGTTCTCGGACAACGGACGGGATTGGTTCGCTGGTGCTCCGTCATTCGAGGAAGCGGACTGCGCAAGAGCGGGCACGACCAATGCGGCAAAGGACAGCCATAGTGACAATGGCCGGACTACTAGGGCTCGACGGCGATCAGTTTTCATTCGGTGGAGGTGAGGTGTGTTCGGTGGCTGGTTACCGCGCGCGGCATCTGCTGCCGGGCGGCGGAATGGTCTAGAAAGCAAGCGGAGGATCCGCCTTCGTTGCGTTTCACAATACGAACTGACTGTTTCGTCAATCAAAATAGTCACGGTCATTTCGCCTGTGTGTCCCAGCTGCAAGTTCGCAACGCCAATCAGGCCGCCGCCGGGTCGCGGTATGGCCCCGCCCGCAAGCCGCGACTGGCCTGCGACTCCGTTCGTTTTCTCCTCTGAGATTGCCGCGAGCGAGGGTTCTCGAACGTCGGCGAGCGTCAGTCCCGGTAGTCCGCAAAACACCCCCGCCCGCCACGCCGGAAATTGACACAGCATTCTTCGTCGAATGCGGGGAAATGCTTACTGCCTCCGGGTTGCGCCCTCGCCCAAGTCCAACCTTGTCTCCCCCGCTCCCAGCAAAGTGCGTCACGACTCGCAATTCGCTGGGGAAATTGCGTTGCGGGACCTCGCTTCCGCGAAATGCTGCACCCCCGAATCCAGGCCGAGGGCTCAACCGGACCGAATGGCGCCGGACCTCCCGCCCCGGTCGCTGTATCCGCCTTTTTAGTACAATTTCCATGTCCAGCCTGCATCCTCTCGATTACGGGATCATCGCCGCCTATTTCGTCATTCTGCTCGTGGTTGGAAAGATCGCTGCGCACGGCGCGAAGAGCGGGGACGGCTTCTTCCTCGCGGGACGCAAGCTGGGGAAGGTATATCAATTCTTTCTCAACTTCGGAAACTCCGTTGCCGCGAACGACGCGGTGAGCACCGCGAGCCTCGTTTATCAGCAGGGCATCTCCGGGGTGTGGGCGGGATTCCAGATGATCTTCATCAACCCCTACTACTGGTTTCTTTATCCGTGGTATCGGCGGGTCCGCCTGACCACCACGGGTGACATCTTCCACGATCGCCTCGGCAGCCGTCGGCTCGCGCTGTTCTACGCGACGTTTCAGATCGTGATGGCGGTCGCCGTGACGATGGGCTTCGGCAATCTCGTCGCCTACAAGATTTCGGCTGCCATCGTCACCAAGCCCGAAGCCGCCTGGACGGCAACCGAGCGCGCATCGGTGCAGGACTACCGCGAACTCAAGCAGCTCGAAGCCGAGAAGCGCTCCGGCTCCTTGCCCGATACCAGCGACGCCCGCCTGACACAGCTCCACGAACGCGAGGCGCGGGGCGAACTGACCACCTACGTCACTGCGCTCAACCCGTGGGTCTTCTACATCGTCTACACACTGGTCGTCGGCATCTACATCGTGATGGGCGGCCTCGCCGCCGCGGCGTTGAACGAAGCCTTTCAGGGCATTCTTATCATCGTATTCTCCGTGATCCTGATTCCCGCCGGCCTGGCCGCCGTGGGAGGCTGGGAAGGACTGCGCGCGACGGTGCCCGCGAGGATGTTCGACCTTTTCGGCACCGCCGGGCTATCGGACTTCACCGGATGGTCGATCGCGGCGGTGTTTCTCGCCACCCTGATGCAGGCGCACGCCATGCCGGGCAACATGGCAGTCGGCGGATCCGCGAAAAACGAATTCGCCGCTCGGTTCGGCGGCGTCGCCGGCACCTTCGGCAAACGGCTGGTAACAATCACGTGGGGAGTATGCGGACTGATCGGGGTCGCCATATATTCGGGCACAAATGCCCTCGTCGATCCCGATGCCGTCTGGGGAGCAATGTCGCTCAAGCTCCTCGGGCCGGGCCTGCTCGGCTTGATGTTGGCCGGCGTTCTCGCTGCGCAAATGTCGACGATCTCCTCGCAGGCGATGAGCGTCTCCGCGCTTTTCGCTCATAATGTTTACCGAAACTTCCGCCCCGCCGCCACCGAGCTTGATCTCGTTAGCGTGGGCCGCTGGACGCTCGTAGTGGTGCTGACGGTCGGAGTTCTCATCTCCTCGCAGATGACCAGCGTCTACACGGTGCTGCAGTTCGCGATGACGATCAATGTGCCGTTTGGCGCATCGATCCTGCTCATGTTCGTTTGGCGGCGACTGACCGCCCCAGCGGTCTGGTGGGCGGTTGGCGCCTCCGCCCTGTGCAACATCCTCTTCCCTCTGGTCGCTCAACACGTTCCCGCTCTCACATCTCATCCCACCTTGACCGCTCGCACCGTGGACGCTGCAGGCCGGCCGGTCTCGGTTTTCTTCGAACGCGTCGTGCGCGCCGACCCGACACAAACCGACGGTGCGCTGCAAGGTAGCGGACGCTTGCACACGGAGTTGGTCCTCCTGCAGGGCTTGGGCGTCGACGTGCCAGGACTTTCATCCGGCGGTCGACTCGCGGGGCGTTTCTTCGTCGATGCTCTCCTCCCCTTGGCGATCCTCTTCGGCGTCAGTCTCCTCACCCGCACGCCCCCGCGCGAACAGGTGGATCAATTCTATGGAAAGATGCGCACGCCAGTCGGTGAGACGCCCGAGCTGGACCAGATCGCCCTCGAGGAGACCCGCCGCAATCCGCGGCGCTTCGATCACCAGAAGCTCTTCCCGTCCTCCTCTTTCGAGGTCACCCGCTGGGACCGAGTCGACGCGATCGGGTTCACCCTCACCTGCGGCGTGACGCTCGCGATCCTCGGCTTGTTCATCGGATTCCTCCGACTGATCGGTCGATAGAGCGCAGGTTCCGCCGGCGTCTGCGCCGACCGAATGCGCTCCGCTTCCCATCACCATTGTTCGGATACACGTGACCTTTCCTACCACCTCGCCCGAAATCACCTGGTCAATCATGCATCCGCTGAAGCCGGATGCGGATTACATGCGCGCCGTCGTCTCCGCCGCTGCCCACTACCGCGTCGACAGCTTCGAGTTGTGCGGCGACGTGCATTCGTCCACCGGCAACATCGACGGCGCGATCCGCTTCCGCGACTACCCCACCGTCGAGGCCCAGCTCGACCACGCTCGCATCGACCAGACCATTCAGACGCTGCGTGAAGTCGTCGACATCGCGCACGCTTCCGGACGTCCAATCTACTACTGGCACCGCGAGGTGATGGTGCCGCCGCAGGTGGTGCAGGAGGTCGCAGGACTGCTCGACGAAAACCGCGAGTTCAACCTTCTCGGCGAAGCTTACCAAACACTGCTTCGCTCCAAGCTCCGCGAGTTTTTCGACAACGTTCCCGGGATGGACGGCATCGTGCTCACCGTCACCGAGTCGGACTACTCGGTCATCCACAACTCCGACCCGGAGCGCTATCCGCCCGCCGAGGTCATCCGCCACATCCTCACCACACTCGCCGGCGAACTGAGCGCGCTCGGAAAACGGCTGATCGTCCGCAGCTTTGGTTCCATCGCGCAGGACTACGAGGACATCCTCGCCGGTGCGGCGCGGGTGGATCCGGCGCTTCGCTTCGAAATCGAAACCAAGATCACGCCCTACGATTTCAGTCCGTTCCTGCCGCTGAATCCATTCCTGCGTCGCACCGGCCTGATCAACTTGTCCGCCGAATACGATTCGATCGGCGAATTCCTCGGCGCCGGATTCCTCCCCGCGGCCGATCCACAACGCGTCCTCGACTACGTCGCGTTCGCTCGTGAGCAAGGCGTCCATCGTCACGTGATCCGGGTCGATCGCATCGGTCATCCCGTTTTCACGTCGCCCCAAGCCATTCATCTCCTCGCCTTCGATCGCGCCATTGCCGATCCGACGGTCACCGCCGACGCCATCTGGCACGAGTGGTCCCAAGCTCACTGGCCCGCGTGCGCCGCCGACATGACCGGAATCATGCAGCGCGGCATCGAGGTCGTGAAGAAGACCCACTTCATCGACGGCCACGTCATCTTCCACGCGTTTCCGATTCACGGAGAGCTGAAATGGCTGAAGGCGTGCGGCATCTTCTCGGTCTTCAAACCGGAGGTCTCTCTCGCCGCGCATGTGGGCATGTGGGGCATTCTCACCCACCGGATCACGCCGACGCGTGCAGCACTGCTCCGCGAAAAGGACGAAGCCGTCGCCGCCGCGGACACCGCTCTCGCCGAGCTTCGCGCGCTGCGCGATTCTCTCTCGCCCGTGGAGTTCACCCGAGCGGAGACCGCCTGGGAAAACGCCACGGTCGTGGCTCGCTTGATCCGCGAATTTTGCCGCTGCGTCTGCGCGTATTTCGAAGACATGGAAACGGGTCGCGCCGACCATCCGTCGCTCTCCGCCGCCGTCGAGCAGGGCCGCGCCGAGTTTCAGCGCCTCGTTCCGACTTCGATCGCGGCGCTGCCAGTCGACCGCTCGCCGGCATCTGCACCCGCGCAACACGAATACGGCGATCCCGAAGCCCTGAACGATTCGGTCGAAGACGCTTACGCCAAACCGCTCTGGCGCCTGATCGAACTGCTTCGCCTCGAATATCGCGCCGAATGGTCAGAGCGCACCGCGCTCACCGCGCGCGGCGACATCGCCGACTTCATCGTGTGCGGCGGACTGATCGACGACCATCGCGTCCACCGCTACATGCACGCGAGCCACGCCGCCCTGCTCGACGGACGCCCGGCCCGCGCCGCGGGCAACCGCGTCTTCCCCAACGGCTTCATGGAGTGTCGCCTCAAAGTGCCGTCCCGCGGGAAATTCCTCCTCCGCATCGCCGGCGCGGCCTCGAAATCGTCCGGTTTCCGCCTCACCGTGAACGGCAAAACGGTCGACGCTCATTACGACGCCCGGGGCGTGGTTGAACAACGCGCCGAGCTCCCTCCCGGAATTCCCGGCGTCGACCGCTTCATCTCCGTGCGTATCCAGAAATCGGGTGCAAACTACCCGTGGATCCACTCCATCGCAGCCGTCACGCTGCCCGGCCGCTGATCACGTTCAGCGCTGTTCGGCGGGCCCGGAGTTCCCCAGCACGCCGTCGAGCCAGCGGAAGGTCTCTTCCTGCATCGCTTCGTTGAACGTGTGACCCACCGGCCAGAGCGTGGTCACGAGGCGGTCCGCCACGTCCTGCGAATCCCAAACGGTGCGCAGTTTCGCATACGCCCGCTTTACCCCGGGCAGCGGAAACAGGCGGTCTTCCGTCCCGTTGAAGAACAGCATCGGCTTCGGGCACGCGAGACTCGCGATGTCCGCGTAGTCGAGTTCGTGATACAAACCGGGATGCAGCATCGCGAACGCCGAGTTCGACGACGAGTGATTGTTGTCGGCGGAGATCAGGTCCTTCACCTCGCTCAACCAGCAGATCGCCGCTCCCGCCGCGATGCGCTCCGACATCGCACTCAACTGCCACGCGCGAAACGCGCCAAACGACAGCCCGAGCGCCGCAATCCGCTTCGCATCCACCTCCGGCTGCGCCGCCAGAAAGTCCGCGGAACGAATATCCTCCCACGCCACCAATCCAGCGAACGTCATGCCGAGATGCATCAGATTCGAAGCGATCGAAGGCTGCCCCTCGAAACCACCGCCGCCACGATCGCCCCAATTGAGCGCATCGATCGACAGGCACACATAGCCGCGCCGAGCCAGCTCGTCGCCGAGATAACGGCCGCCATAATATTTCGCCGCCCATTCGCCCGCCGACTCGAGCTTCGCCCGATCGTCGGCGAACGGCCGGATGACTTTCTCTTTGCCGATGTCGAACCGCGCCCCGTGGTCGTGCAACAGCAGCACCGCCGGAAACGGGCCTTTCCCTTTCGGGACCGTCATCAGCGCCGTCACCCGGCTGTCCGCCGTAAGGTTGAACACGATCTTCTTCGCCACATGGCTGCCGCGATCCTCCTCCGCCTCGACGCGTGCGCGCCACGGAGCAAACGGCGGCGGGTTCTGAAAACTCGCGAGCACCTTCGACCGCGCGAGCTTCTTCCACGCCGCGAAATCCCCGAACGCGCCCGTCGTCCACGAGAGCGCATGCTCGCTGCGCTCCTTCAACCGCTCCGTGAACACCGGCAGTCGATTCGCCACGCCGGGTTGTTGCACCTTCGCGTCAACGTCCGCCGCATAGGCCGACGCCGCCAAACCCGTTTTCCGCCACAAGTCCGCCATCGCAAACAGCGGATTATGCCCGAGGTAATCGCGACACGGCTCGTTGCGCATCGTCGGCTTCCGCTGCAACTCCCCTTGGTCCCCCAGCAGCGGGTGATAAAACTCCCAGATCGCCCCGGTCCGTTCGAACTGCTTCGCCGTCGCATCCAGCGCCGCTTCCAACAAGCGATGAGCCGAGTCCCGATCTCCGTAACGCAAACAGCCGCGCGCCGCCCAATACGTCATGCAATTCCACGCGGGCCCGCGCCACATCCGCAGTTCGAAGCGCGGATCGGAGACCGCCACCGTCGCCAACGGGTGCGGCGTGAAGAACTCCTTCGGATTCATCAAGTGTTCGCCAATCACGCGCCGCGCCTGCTCCGGCGTCGCCGCACCGACGACGACCGGCCACATGCCCTCGAACGCCAACGACCGCCGCGCCGGATCGCGCACCGTCCAATGATCGTAGAAGAAGCCCGTGCTCTCATCCCAGAGTTCCGTGCGAATAAAATCCCGCAGCGTCTCCGCCTTTCGCTTCCACGCGTCCGCCGGCTCGCCCAATCGACGACTCCAGCGCTCCGCGTGATCGTAGAGCATGTAAAGATGCGCGCACGCATCCACGGCCGCCGACAACTGCGTCGGCCGCGGTTGATAGCGGATGCCTTCATCCATGCCGCTCTCCCACGTGTCCTCGACTTGATCGAGATAGTAGAAGCCGCCGTTCGGCAACGCGCGCTTCGCTTCGAACCATCCGATCTGCCGACGGAGCGCCGCGAGACATTCGGCCAGGAACGCTTCGTCACCCGTCAAATCGACATACTCTTCCGCTGAAACCACCCAGATCGGCGGGAAACCTTTGAAATTCTTCCACGTCGGCTTCCCGTCGTCCTCAAACCAGATGATGCCCGGAATCAGCCCGTCCGCCTGCTGCCCCGCGAGTTCGTTGCGAATCTGATTTCGCGCGTGCTCGGGCCGCGCGCGCATCGTGTCGAGCCGCTCATGCGTGAGATCGATATGCCCGAAAATCCGTCCGTCCTGATAACCCGGTCCGATGGTCTGATACGGATATTTGAAATGTCCGCGCGCGGGCAGGATGCTCCGGCCATGCAGCTCGGCCAGGTTTAACAACATCGGGCGCCACGCCGCTTTGCCGTGTTGCGCCGCCTCGCGCACGAGCGCATCCCGCAACGCCTCTCCTTCTCGCGCCGCCAAAGCCTCCGCCGTTTCAGCCGCGACTAACGCGGCCGCTCCCAATGCGAACCAGACGCACGCCGCCCACCTAATTGGCCGTGAGAATATCTTCATGATGCACCTTGCCCTCGATGTCGTGATGTCGGATCACCGCGCGCGGGCGGCCGTCCACCCGCTCCACGGTGACTGAAAGAAATCCGCCTTTGATGCGGAGAAAGCGATGCGCGGGCGTGCGTTCCGCCTCGCTGAATCCGCTCGCGTGCGCATCCGAGCTCGGGCCGCAGCAATACTCCCGCAGTCCCGTCTTCGGATCCACCGACACATATTGCCAGTGTCGATCGCCGCAGACGACGAAGAGATTCTCCTGCGACACGATGAAGTCGCGCAGCTCCTGCCCTTCGTGCGCGAACGCCCGGTTTGCATGGTTGTCGCCTTTCGCCTCGCGGTCCGGTCCGGCCAGCGGCGTAGGGCTGATCAGGACACGGAACGTCGCGTCGGACGCCTTCACGGTTTCGAAAAACCACCGCTTCTGCTCCGCCCCCCAAATGGTTTTTTCCTTGCCGTCGGGTTGATCGTTCGGGCTGCGGAAATCCCGGCCTTCCACGAGCCAGACTTGCAGATCCTTTCCCCATCGTTGCGTCCGATACGTCTTCTCGCCCATCGGCACCTGCTCACGGAAAACCTCGAGTCCTTCATCCCACGTGAGATCGCCGTAGGTTTGCCCCGCCCACGCGTCGTCCTTCAACGTGTCGTGATCGTCCTTCATGAAGTAGCTCGCGACTTCGCCGTGAAACGCCCGCTGAAACGGCAGCGCGAAGATGCGGTTCCACTTGAAGCGAGCCAGCCGCTTGCTCGTCGCGAGCGGCGTCGGCTTATCGTAATACTCGATGTCGCCCGCGTGCACGAAAAAGTCCGGCGCGAGCTTCGCCATCGCAGCGTAGATTTTGTGGCCGTTCTCCGTATCGTCGCGCCGCGCGTAATCCTGGCAGTTCGCCATCGTGAACATCACTCGCGCCGCCAAGTCCGCCATCGGCGCCGTCGTGAATCCGCCTTCGAACGCACAACTTGCCTCGCGCTCTTCCGACGCAAAACCTTCCGCCCGGAAACGATAACGCGTCCCGGGTGCGAGATCGCGCAGTTCAAACTGGGCAATAAAATCCTTCTCCGGCCCCACGTCCTTCCGCTCGCTGGTCTTCGCTGACGCCGCGCTTTCGCCGTCGCGCCAATACACGATCCGCACCGCCCCGCTCGCTCCGGGCACCGCGCCTTCCATGTCTTCCAAAGCGTGCCCCGCGAGTTGCTCGGCCTCTGACACCGGCGCGCTCACCCGGAGCGCATTCGCTTCATACGCCGTCTTGCCCGGCGGGATCACGACTTCGCGCGCCTGAACCTTCGGAAAGGGAATGCCGTTCACCTTGCGTTCCGCGTCTTGGGTGAGCCGGGTCCAGATGATCGCCGATGTCTGCCCCACCTCGCCCGCTTTCGCTCCATCGGCCATCGCGACTCTCGCCGCCGACACGCTTGGCCACCCAAGCGCCAGCACGGCGCAGACGGCGATCGCACTCGCGAACGCGCCGCTCCGCCGCAGGGAGAACACATGCTTACTCATAATTCCATTTGTGCAGCCAGGGATCCCTCGTGCGCGCTTGAAAAGCCTTCAGCCGCTCGAGCAATGCGTCCTTGGTTTTCTGATACTCGGGATCGTCGGCGAGGTTGTTCACCTCGTCCGGATCGCGTCGCAGATCGTAGAGTTCGAACTTCGGCCGGTGCAGATACGCTTCCACGGTCCGCCGGCCCAGCCGCTGCGCTCCGTTCTCAATTACGCTGCGCCACGTGGGCGACTGGATGAGATCGCGGGCCGAAGGATACGTCAGCCCGCTCGCGAGATTGTGGATGAGCTTGTAGTCCCGTGTGCGCACGGCGCGCATGGGATAATACATCGTGATCTGGTGAAACGTGTGCGACGCGAATACTTCGTCCCAGCCGCTCAATTCACCGCCGTCGAGGCCCGCGCGAAATGACCGTCCGTCGAAGCCCGCGGGCTCCGCGTTCACGCCGGCCACGTCGAGCAACGTCGGCGCGATGTCCACCCACGACACCATGCCTGGTTGCACCGCGCCAGGATGTTGGCGCGCCGGAGCGCGCACGATCAGCGGCAGCCGCATTCCCGGATCGTAAAGCGTCGTCTTCGCCCCGGGAAAGGCCGCGCCATTGTCCGAGAGATACACGATGAGTGTGTTTTCGTATTTCCCCGCTTCCTTCAAAATCTCGATCAACCGTCCGACGCCCTGATCGAGTCGCGACACCGCCTGATAATACTGCGCCAGCTCCGCGCGGGTGACGTCGTTGTCCGGCAAATACCCCGGCACGATCACGTCCGCCGGCGCATAGCTCACCTCACGCACGCCCGGATAACCCCGCGCCCGATTTCCAAAGGGATTCGGCTTGGGATATGTGTCGAAGGTCGGCTTCCCATCCGGCAACACCGCATTTCCGCGATGAGGATCGTCGGTCGCATAATACAGAAAGAACGGCCGCTCGTCCTTCGCCGCGATCACGCTCCGGCTCTGCTCCGCCATCTCCACCGGGCTGCGTCCAAGGCTGCCGGGATCGTTCGCCGCACCTTTCGACAGCACGGTTTCAAAGCGAAACACCGACTCCGGTCCGACGTGAAACTTGCCGATCCGCGCCGTCCGATAGCCCGCCTCCGCCAGTCGCACCGGCAGGCTTTTCACCGCGTCGAACGCGTTGAAATGGTTCTCGTCGTGCTCGAGCCCATACATGCCGTTGCGATGATTCTGCTGCCCGCTCAACAACACCGCGCGCGACGGACTGCAACTCGCCGTAGTGCAAAACGCCGACGTAAACCGCGTGCCATCGGCCGCAAGCGCATCGAGGTTCGGGGTCTTCACCACCGGATTTCCATAGGCGCCGAGCGCGTCGGTCCCGTGATCGTCCGAGACGATCAGCACGATGTTTGGCCGCCCCTGAGCGCCTGCAAATGCCACGCCCGCCCACGCGGCCCCCAGCAGCGCCACGCGCGCGAGGGCCGGCAAGCGACGGAAAAAGATGCTCACGTTCATGATTGATTCACTCGATCGGCGGCAAACGCCATCCCGCTTCTTCGCTCCAGCCGCTGTGATTGAAATTCGCAATCCACTCCCGCTCGTGCGCCCGACGAAATGCGACCAGTTCATTCCACACCGCGCGTTCGCGTTCGGGCGGCGACGCCGTTTCGGCCAGAGACAAGACCGCGGCCGCCCGCGAGCAGAGCTTCGCATGCATCAACCCCGCCTGCAGGTAGCGCACGCGCGCCAGCGCTTCCGCGTCCGCCACCACCGCTTCCGCCGCTTCCCGGAGCTGAGCTTCCGCCGGCAGGAAACTTTCTTCCGGAAACAGCCGATGCGCCACTTTCGAATACGCCCGCCAGCGCGTCGTGTTGTCCGCGAACAGCTCCCGCGCCGCTTCCCGGTTGTCCAACGCGTGGCGCTCCCAGCGATCGAAATACGCTTTCACGTGCGACGCCGCCGCTCCAAACGCACCGTAATAGTCCGCCAGCAGTTCGTCCGCCGACGCCTCGGGCCGCGCGTGCATTCTCATCAGCAGATACAAGTTCGGCCCCTGCGCCGCCCACTGCCCCGTGAGCGCATCGTAGTCGGTCGCGATCATGCCTTGTTCAACCTGGTCCTTGAACTCGTCCGCAAACTGCCGCGCATACAGGTGCGGCATTGCGTAGCCGTCGAGACAGTAGTTGCCGCGCGAAAACAATCGCGCGCCGGTCGCCCGCCAGCCCGCCCATTGCCGCTGGAACCAGGCGTTCTCGTCGTGCGTCCGTGGATACCAACCCGACGAGGGATATGAGCCCACCAGGATCCGCTCGTTCAACCGGATCTCCGGCGAAGGATGATAGAAGTAGTTGAAGTAGTTGTAGGCGACGATTGTCACCCGCGGATCGACCTTCTCCGCCTCCTTCTGCACCGCCAGCCAGAAGCGCGCATAACGATCCGTCACGAACCGCCCTCCTTGCAGCGCCATCTTCGACTTGGCCGGATAATGATCGAGGAAGTCCGCGGGCTGCGGCCCGTCCCACGCGCGGCAATTCTCGCACTCGCAAAATCCAATCGTCCCGTTCTCCGCCACGTTGAGATACCGAGGCTCGTTCGACGGGTCCGTTTCGCGTCGCAGCCGCCACTGGCGCACGATTTCGCGGTGTAGTTCCGGATTGGAGACGCACATCGAATACGTCTCGCCGGGTCGCGTGGGACCGCGCTTTCCGTTCACCAGCTGAAACCACTCGGGATGCGTCTTCCCATACTTCTCCCACCAATCGGTGAACGCATGCCGATAGTAGAGCTTCTCCGAACGTCCCATCCGATGACGCCGCAGGAACACCGCCTGCGCACGTCCATACTCCTCCGCCGCTTCCGGAGAAAACCCCAGTTCGCCGCGCTTCGGCGCGAAGGTGAGTCCGCCCCGGACATTCCGCTGCAGAAAGCGCGGCGCCTTTGTTTCGTCAATCGACCGCACCACGATCGTCGATCGCTTCGGCACAAAGGTGCCCAACTCGCCGGGCCACAACCAGCGCACGCCCAGCTCCCGCTCGAGCAATTCGTAAACGCCGAACAGCGTTCCCGCGAAGGTTCCGGGATCGAGCGGATCGCCGCTTTCATCGCCGCCGACGATCAACAACCCCGACGCCGTCGTGCGCAGCACGAAGGTTTCCGGCCGAATCTGCGCAACGTCGATCCCGGCAGCCTGCGCCGCTCGCGTCGCACCGACATGGATACGCACGCGCGCATCGGCCGGCACTTCCTCTTCTCGGACGACCTTCAGCCGGGCTCCGCTCGCTCGCTCCACGTGCGTGACCAGTTCCTCCGCCGCATACTGCGCAACCGGCGTCGGATTGCTGGCCACGACCACCACCGCCTCGGGTCGACCGTCGAGCACCAGCGTGAGCCCGTCGCCGCGATTCTCCGCGGCGACGGCGAGTCCGAGACCGAGCGGCAGCAGCAGTAAGCTCAGGCTGCCGCACAATCGGCTCGCAATCGTCATGACGGGTGGCGTCGCCGACAAAACCACGTCAGTCGCGCCGCGTGACGGTGAGATAATCGCTCAGCGTCTGGACATTCCACGTGAAGGTGTCGCTGCCGATGTAACGAAAACCCGTCTGGAAGTCCGGCTGCCCGACCAGGCGTTTGCCGGGTTCGACCACATCGACCCAGCGGCCTTTCGAGTCGAGCGCGGCGACGATCTTTCGCACCTGGGCCTCGAGCTCCGGAAAGCCTTTCGCTCCCGGCCCGGGCGGCGAAACCAGCTCCGCCGCCTCGAACTTTCCGTTCGCCGTGAAGCGCGGCATCAATGACGGCGGCGGCGGCTCGATGTCGCGATTCAACATCGCGAACTCGGCCATCAGGGAATCGATCTCGGTCGGCTGTTTCCAACCATAGTGCGACGGCAGATTCGTGTCGTCGTAAGTCAGCGTGTAATAGCCTGGCGCCGAAGACCGGCCGCTCACGCCCGGAGGACGCGTCATGTAGAGCGGCTTGTTCGTCTGCAGCTCATAGTATCGCGCCATCCGACCGTCCGCCAGCTGGCAGCTCTTCAGATACGGCAACGCACGTCCGACCGCCGCCAGGTATTTCCTGTCTCCGGTAAACCGATACACCCGCAGCAGCGCCTTGATCGCGTCTTCCGACTCCAACACCGAGATCGCCGGCGGCTCGAACTTTCGCGCCCACGTCGGATGCATCTCGTAATCGTATTGCTGGCACCACGCCGGCTGGGGATCGGGCATCTGCGCGAGCAGCAGGAAATCGGCGAAGCGAATCAACGCCGCCCGCGAACGTTCGTCGCGATACACGTCCTGCACGGTGAGCAGCGTGTAGGTGATCGAGTCCGGCATACCGTCGTTCAAGGTGTAATACTTCCAGTAATCCTCGTTGGGCCACACGCGCGCCCACTCCGCCTGATAACTCGCCTGCTTCACCGGCAGCTCCGGCGCCCGCGTCTTCCAGCCTTGCGGAAACGCGCCGTTCGGGAACTGTGCGCCCAGCAATCCGTCGAGCGCATACTGCACTGCCTCGTGCACGACCGCGTTCTTGAATCCCAACGCCCGATCGAGCATCGCCAGGAACGCGATCGAGGCCTGCGTCTGGTTGTCGTCGAGCGAGGAGTGATTCGAGCCCGTGCCGCGTCCATTGCGGTATTGGTTCAACCGCGTGCCGCGCGGATTGAAATCAATCGTCTGCGACCACCCGCCCGATTGCAGCTGGCCATAAACGAGCGCCATGCCGGCGTTTGTCGCCGCGATCAAATACTCGGGATCGTCCGTCGCCTCATAGGCCTTGAGAAACGCCATCCCCACGGAGGGCGTTCCGGGCGGCTCGGTCCAGATTTGATCCTTCGTCGCCACGCCTTCGCCCCAAGCCTGCTTGAGGTCGACACTGTAATAATAGGTGTATCCACCATGTGAGGAAACCTGGTTGGCGTAGAACTCCGACGCCTTCTTCAAGCTAGCGAGCGCTTGCTGACGCAGCTCCTCGGAATGCGTCGCGGCGCGGGCCGGGATGACAGCGGTCAGGGCCGCGACGGCGACCGCCGCGGTCGCGAATCGTCGGGATAACAGAGAGGAGAAAGCGAAGGGGATGACTTTCATGGTCGTGTGAACGGACTCAGGGATAATATTCCGGCTCCTGTTTGGTTTCGTTGCTGAGCTTCCAACTGACTTCTTCCACCCACGCATTGTGGGAAAGATTGGCGAACCACTCCCGCTCGTGCGCGCGGCGGAAACGCAGCAACTCCTCGAGCAACGCCTTCCCACGCTCCGGCGCCGAGGCCGGGTCCGCGGTCGTGAGTTGCTCCGACACCGCCGAACAGAGTTTGGCGTGCGCCAAACCCGTTTGGAGGAACTTCACGCGCGCCAGCGCCTCGGGGTCGCGCGCCGCCGCCTTGGCCGCCTTCGCGAGCAAGGAATCACCCGCGGCCAGCACGTCCGCCGGAAACACGCGATGCGTCGCCTTGGCCCAGCTCCGCCAGCGCAGCGCCACGCGATCGTAGAACCGGTCCATGATCATCTGGCGGTTGTTCATCGTGTAGTTCTCGTAGTGCTCGAAATAGGCCTTCACCTGCTTCGCCGCCGGGCCAAAGGCCGCGTAATACTCGGCCAGGATTTTGTCGACCGACGCCTCCGGGTGCGTGTGCAGGCGCATCAGCAGGTAAAGCGTCGGACCCTGCGTGCTCCACTGTCCGGTGAGCGAATCGAAGTCCGTCGCCGCCATGCCGTGGGTCGCCTGGAACTGGAAGTCGTCGGCAAACTGGCGCGCGAAAATGAACGGCATGCTGTAGCCATCGAGGAAGTAATTGGTGCGCGCGAAGAGCGTCGCACCGGTGTCCGCCCAGCCCTTCCACTGGTCCTTATACCACTGATGCTCGTCGTCCGTGCGCGGATACCAGCCGGCCGAAGGACAGAATCCGAGGACGATATTCTCGTTCAACTTCACGCCCGACGTCGGGGCCTGGAAATAGTTGAAGTAAACGTAGCCAACAATTTTGACGTCCGGCCGGTGCACCGCCGCCAGCTTTTGCACGGCCAGCGCAAAGCGCGCGTAGCGATCCGAGGTGAAGCGCGTGCCGTAAACTTTGAAGTTGGGCGCATAATACTTCATCGCATCCGCCGGTTCCGGCCCGTCCCACGCCTGGCAGTTTTCGCATTCGCACGAAGCGATGAAATCGTTTTCCACCACATTGATCGAGGCCGGCAGGCTTTCCGGCGTGCCCTGCCCCTTCTCCAGCCAGAGTTCGACAATCTTCCGGTGTAGCCCCGGCTCGGATACACACATCGAGAAGCGATCGCCGGGTTTCACCGGGCCGCGCTTGCCGTTCACGAGCTGAAACCACTCCGGATGCTCGCGCCCGTATTTCTCCCACCAATCGACATAGGCGTGGCCATAACTCAGCCGCTGGCTGCGTCCCATCCGATGACGCCGCAGAAACACCGCTTGGGCGCGCATGTAATCCTCCTTGGCGCCCGGCGTGAATCCGAGGGCCGGATACTCCGTCTGGAACGATCCCGGCCGGACGTTCCGTTGGAAAAACCGCGGGGAAATCGTCTCGTTGGCGGCGCTCACGGCGAGCGTCTTTCTCTTCGGCACAAAGGTGCCGAGTTCACCCGGCCAAATCCAGCGCACCCCGAGATCGCGCTCGAGCCACTCGTAAACGCCAAATAACGTCCCGGCCGACGCATTGAACGTTCCAAACGGCGGCGCCGCGTCCAGCGGCTGATCCGCCGCATCGCGGCCGACGATGAACAGCACGTTCTTGCCCGTCTTGAGCACAAACGTTTCCGCCGGCAACTGATCCGCCGCGATGCCCGCCGCGCGCGCCGCCTGGGTGTCGCCCACATAAATGCGCGGCTGCGACGCGTCCGTGACTTCGCCTTCGCGCCGCACCGGCAGCTTTGCGCCCGTCGCCCGTTCGACGTGTTGAACCAGTTCCTGCGCCGCATACGTCGCAGTAACCGACGGCTGATCCGACGTCACCACCACCGCCTTGGGCGCCCCGCGAACGACCGCCTCGAAAGCCGGTTTCGCCAGCAACCCTCCCGCGGCGCCGAAGGTTAAAAACGCGCAGGCCAACCACCGTCGGCCGCAGGAAAGCAGGTCTATTTTCATTGGAGTAATTGGGAAATGAATACGTCGCTTCGAGTGATGAGCGTGCTCGCGCGGCTTACGCCGTGGGCTGCAGCCGCACCGTGAGGGCGTCGCCCTGGCCTGAGTTGAATTTGCGGATCCACAGCTTTCCGGTGCTCCGGTCGTGGAACCAGCCTTCCCCGCCCGTGCGAAACGCCGCCAGCGAATCGAAGCGCTCGAGGGTGCCCGATCCTGCTGCCACCGCTGCAGCGGCGAACGTGCCGTCGAGATGAACGCGGAGGAGATGATTTCGTCGCGTTTCGCTCCAGCGCAGCGTCAACGCATCGTGGCTGCTCCACTCGGCCGCGATACGCACGGGATCTTCCGTGTCGTGCAGCGTGAACGCGCTCGCGCCGCGCACTTTCGGCCAGATCGCGAGCGTCACAAAGCCGGCGGACTCGGGCCATCCGAAGCCGCTGAACTCGTTCGTCACTTCCAGCGGAATGATCGCACCTTCCTTGATATAGAGCGGGAACTTGTCCTTCACGAACCAGCCTTTGAACCAGGTCACATGCGCAGGCCCCACAAGCGTTTCTTGGTTGTCCCAGAAATCATGCCAGCGACCCGCCGGCAGATAGACGCCGCGATCGTAGTTGTTGTTGAGCATCGGCGCGACCAGCAGTGACTCGCCCACGGTGAACTGGTCGTCGACCCGCCACGTTTCGATGTCGTCCTGATTCGACCACACGAGCGGACGACAGATCGGCGCGCCCGTCGCCGCCGCCTCGCGGGCAAGCGTCGCCCAGAGCGGCGTCAGGTCGGTGTGCAGCCACGCGAGATATCGAAAGTGCGTGACCGACTCCTCGGAATACCACCAGGGCATGTGCAGCGTCTGCATGCCGGGCAGCATCGCTCCGAATTGCGCCCAACGAAGCCACACGTTTTCCGGCGCCGGCCGGTCCTCGAAGCCGCCGATGTCGGTCGAGACAAACGGAAATCCCGAAAACGCGAGCGACAGCGTCGAATACACCGTCGAGGGCAAGCCGTTGTTCGCGTAGCTGCCGCTCAAATCGCCCGGCCACTTGAAATTCGTGAACGCCGACGAACCCGCCCACGCCGCGCGTGGAATCATCAAAAACTCGTCGCCATATTTTTTCTGCAACGCTTCGAAAAACACGCGGCTATATTCTGTCGCGTAGGAGTTGTGCACCTCCGCGCCGCGTCGTCCGCCATGCAGCAGCGCATCGGCCGGCAAATCCTGTCCGGCGTCGAGTTTATAGCCGCGAATTCCGGTTTCGAGGCTTCGCTCGATCTGCGCCCGCCACCAGGCAAACGCCTCGGGGTTGAACAAATCGATCATGTTGTAATAGCGCCCTTCGAGTTCGCCCGAGGCCGTCACGTTCACCTTCGCGTTGTCCGCCGCCGCTCCGGGTTTCCGCACGAGATATCCGCGCTCGACCGCTTCCTTCCAATTCGACGCATCGGGTGTCGTGTAAGGCACCGTCCACGCGAGCGTGCGAACTCCCTTCTCTTCCAACCGCCGCACCAGTCCGGGAAGATCCGGGCTGAATTCCGGGTTGGGCACAAAGGTATTGCGCGCATCCTGCCACGGCGGCTCGAACCACGTCACGCCCACCGGAATCGAGAGCGCCTTCAAGCGGTCGACCATGTGGATGAAGTGCTCGCCCTTCAACGTATCGATCTTCGCCGCCGGCTGCTCCGGGTCGGACATGAGCCAGAACCAGGGCTTGAACGCCCAGCGGGGCGGCCGCTGCGGCAGGCCCTGCACCGAGAGGAAATTGCGCACCGTGGTCGCGATGCTGTCGCCCGCCACGAGCACGAAATCCATCTCGTCCGTCGCCGCTTCGAACACGATCCGGTCCGACTCGCGCCGGCCCACGTCGAAGCGCACGCGCCCGCCGTAGTTCAGGAAGAACGCGTAGTTATTCGTGGATACATAATACGGCATGTAAGCGCATTCGTCCGGCGTGCCGCCGCGCGCCCAGAGGTCGAGCGCCTGTCCGCGTTGCGCCACGCGACCGTTCCACATTTCACCAAAACCGTAGATCTCTTCGATCGTGCGCAGCGCGGTCGTGCCGCGCAGCGCCGTCACGGCCGCGTCGACCGCGCTCACGCGCACCTGAAACCCATTGTCGCCAAACGCCCGCACTTCCGCCCGCACCGGCGTTCCGTCCGCCAACGCCACGTCGACGAGCACGGCGTCGCCGTTCCGTCGCACCCCGGTCACTTTCTGCAACGGCTGCCACGCCCCGGCGATCTGCAGCGCCGGCGGCGCCGCCTCGACAAATCGCTCGCCTCGATCCGCGCCCTGCAAACGCAGCCGCCACGGCTCGCGTTCGATCACCAATTCCGCCCCCGCGTGACGAAGACGAATGTCCTTCGTCGTTTCCTCCACGGCGATGTCGTTCGCGCGCGCGGAGGCCGCAGCCAAGGCAGGGGTTGAAGCGAACGCGACCGCGATCGCGGCGCAGAGCAGAATCCAGGCGTTTCGTATCATGAGAACCTTGGCCGCTGCGTCGCGTTAGAGCCCGAGGAAAGCCGATGCACACCAGAGGATCGGCGCCTGTCCGTGGAGGTCGCCCGTGATGCGCTGACGATCGAGATAATATTGGCGGTCATTCTTTTTGTTCGTGCCTTCGCACACTTCGCGGATGTCGCCGTTGGGCTCGATGTAGTTGAGCATCGCGAGCCAGCCCTTGCGCGCCGCCGGGCCGTAAGTTTCCGCGTCCAGCCAGCCGTATTTCACGCCGGTGATGAAGGCGAAGGTGAACATGCCCGTGCACGACGTCTCCGGCCACGAGGTCGGATCGTCGATCAACTGATGCCACATGCCATTCGCATCCTGGTGCTTGAGCAACGTCGCCATCATCTTTCGGTAGCTTT
The DNA here is from genome assembly GCA_023426435.1 of Verrucomicrobiota bacterium. Classification (GTDB taxonomy): domain Bacteria; phylum Verrucomicrobiota; class Verrucomicrobiia; order Opitutales; family Opitutaceae; genus Opitutus. The sequence continues at coordinate 109,074 of JAFAAS010000074.1, forward strand.
GCAGGATGCGCTCGCGACGCGGGTGATCCGCCGGCATCGCGCGCAGCATTTCAGACATGCCCGCCGCGAACCAACCGTCGCCGCGGCCCCAGAAAAACGGCACATCCGGCGCGTGATAAAAAAGTCCGTTCGGCTGCTGGAGTTTCTCCAGATACGCCACCGCTTCCTCCGCCGCACGATTGAGATACTTCGCGTCTCCAGTCGCTCGATACGCCTGCGTCTGGAGCATCGTGATCATATACATGTCATCGATCCAGAACCGCGTGTGCCAGCTCAGGCCCTTCGCCACGGCTTCGCGCGCCTCTGCGTCGAGGAGCTTTTCATCCGACGGCGTCGTCCATTGCTGATCGGCCAGGCTCAGGCCGATATTCAGGTAGCGCGGATCCTTTTTCTGGATGTAAATTTCGAGCGGCAGCGCGCCGAACACCGCGAAATCGACATTCGCCGGCGGAGGGATGAGCTTCGCCTTTTCGCCAAACAACGGCTGAAACCGGTCGACGAGACGCTGGGTCGTCGCCGCGTCCTTCGTCAGCCGCGCAAACGACAATGCGCCATACCAGGTGCAGGTTTCGACATAGTGGATGACACCCGCGCCGAGCAGGCGGTAATCGCGTTGCAGGAAGCGCTCCGTGACGCGCTTGCCGACTTCTTCAGGCGACTGGCCCTTGGCCCAGGGGCCGAAGTCGTAGCTGGCGCGCGCCATGTGCGCACCCAGCCCCAACACGACCAATGCGAGCAAGGCGATACGAGGTAACCGGGGTGTATTCATAGAATGGATAACGTGTGAAAAGCTATAAGGTGACCAATTCCGTCCGGCCGGAGCGTTCCGCCCGGCCCATCGCCGCGAGCACCGCGGTAGCATTGACGATGTCATCGACCGGCAGCTCGACCGCGCGAACGCCCGTCATCGCCGCGTGAAAACTCTGCCAGGGATAACTCCCCGAAACCTCGGCCGATTCCCAGGTCTGGCGCACGAGACCACCGCCCGGCTGCGAGGCGACCAAGGTCAGCCGCGACGAATGCTCCGCCTCGCCATACTCCACCGGGAACACGTTGCGCAGGATTGTGCCGCGCTCGTAGTGCAACGTGAGGGCGTTCGCGTAATGTTGGCCATTGTCCACGCAGAAGGTCGCATGCACGCTGCCGATGGCGCCGCTGACGAATTCCAACCCGAGTTGCGCGTTGTCCGCCGTGGGTCGCCCCGTGAACAGCCGGCTGCTCAGCACCTGCACGGCGCGCACCGGCCCGAAGAGGGCGATCAAATCGTTGAGTGAATAAATTCCGAGGCGAAACACCGGCGCCGCAGGACACAATTGCGGATCGTCAAACCATCGCCCGTCCGCCTGCTCGCGATACGAAATCAGCATTTCCGCCCGGCAGCTCACCGGCCGTCCAAGCCCATGCTCCTGCTGCCACGCCAGGATTTGTTTCAGATACCCCGGCCGCTCGGCCGCCGGGGAGTTGATCTGGATCGTGCGACCCAGGCGCCTCGCTTCTTCGAGCACGCTGCGCGCGGCGGCCGGATCGAGTTCGAAGGGCTTCGTGGTGATCACGTCCTTCCCCGCTCGGATAATCGTCCGCAGCAACGCCGCTCGTCCCACCGGCCCGCTGAACAACGCCACGGCCGGGATGTCGCCGTCGGCGAGCAACGCCTCGAGCGAGGTATATCCTTTTACCGGATACTTCGCGCAAAAGGCGGCGACCTTCGCCTCGTCCGCATCACAAACCGCCGCGACCGCGAAGCACTCCGACGCCGCCCCGCGGATCAGCGTCTCCGCCACGGCGGCCCCGAAACCGAGACCCACGAAACCGATTTTCAACGGCGCGCGTCCCGTCACGACGACGCCTCCATCCGCGCCGCCCAGGCGGAGGGCAGTTTGCCCGTGTGATTGCGAAAGGCGCGGCTGAAATCGTGCGGATGCCGGTAGCCCAGCCGATACGCAATCTCTTTGATGCTCGCGCCGTCCCGCTTGAGCATGCGTTCCGCTTCACGCCGGCGCAGCTCCGCCACACTCTTCATCACGGTCGTGCCTAGCCGCTCGCGGAACAAACGCTGCACGGTGGCAGGCGACACGCCGAGAAAATCCGCGAGTCGCGCGAGCGGCTGCCGCGATGACACATGGGTTTCGATCCATTGCAGTGCCCGCTCAATCGTCTCCTTGCGCGGATCTCCGGTGCTGCCTTCGCTGATACGCGCGATGCGCGCCTCGAGCAGCGATTGCAACCCGCCCAATGCCGCCTCGGAATGCAGATCGCCGCGAAACGCCTCGCTCCGGCATTGAGCGTGCAGATGCCGGAGTTCGTGCGCGTCGGCCACCTCCAGCGGATAGTGCACGAACGAGTCGCGGCGCAGTCCCGTCATCACGGCGTGCACCGGGCGCCGCCAGATCCAAACCAGGTGTTTGTTCACCTGCGATGACGCGTCCCGCCACGCGGCCTTGCACTCGGGTCCGAGCAAGACCAGCGCAGGTCCGCGAACCTGTTCCGTCCGCCCGCCCGCCGCCAACGTTCCGGAACCCGCCTCCACGACCACATACGTCCAACCGGTCGAAGCCGAATGGGCCGACGCCATTCCTCCGAAATATCGTCCGCCCCAGGTGAGGAATTGCAGCGGTCCCACTCCGTTGTCCGGCGCTCGCCAGCACGCTTGATCCACTTGCGCTCCGGCCCCACTCCGGCCGTCGGCCGCCGCGCGATCCACGCCCCCCGTGAAACTCGCGCTCCATCGCCCGGCGCCTTGCTTCGCGACACCCGCGAACTTCGAGTTGGCTGCTGAGGTCTTTCCGAAAGCGGCGAGGGACATGGTCGGGGGGAAATCAAACCGGTTCGGTCCGGGCAGGTCGTTTCACAATGCGAACTACGTGTTTCGTCAAACAAAATCATTGCCGACGTTTTTGCCAGCACCAATCTGCGGCGGCGCCAGCGACGATTTCGGCAGCGTTGCCGATTTCGTGCCGACGGTCGCGAAACCATTTTCCGCCTCATGAATCTCCGCCCCTCCGTTGCTTTGCCCGCCGGCGCCACACTCGGCGAGGGACCGATTTGGGACCCGCGCGACGGCTGCCTGTGGTGGGTCGATATCGCGCAGAAGACAGTCAATCGCTTCAATCTCGCCTCCGGCCAGAACGATGCGTGGCAGCTCGACGTCACGGTCAGCGCCGTGGCACCGACGATTCGAGGCGACGTGCTCGTCGCCGTGCAAGCGGGCGTCGCGCGCCTTGATCTCGCGACCGGGCAGTTGACCCATCCTCGCACGCCCCGCGACCACAACCCTGCGATCTGCCGTTTCAACGACGGCAAATGCGATCCCCGCGGCCGTTTCGTCGCCGGCACGACCTCGCTCACCCACACACCCGCCGCCGGAGCGCTCTACTCCTTCGACACCCAGGGAGCGGTGCGAACGCTCCTGCGCGACGTGTCCCTTTCGAATGGCTTGGGCTGGAGCCCCGACGGCACGCGTATGTATTTCGTCGATACACCCACGCGCCAGATTGCCACCTTCGATTACGACTTGGATTCCGGCACCGTGCACAACCGGCGCGTCGCCGCGGAGATCCCCCCATCGTTCGGCTATCCCGATGGGCTCACCGTCGACGCCGACGGTTTCCTCTGGCTCGCCCTGTGGGGCGGCAGCGCCGTCACCCGCTGGGATCCGCAGACGGGCCGGCTGGTCGAACGCCACCCGCTGCCCGCCTCACACATCACGTCGTGCACGTTCGGCGGAGAATTGCTCGACACGCTTTTCGTCACCTCCGCTCGCGAAGACCTCGCCGCCGAGCAACTCCACCTGGAACCGCTCGCCGGCGCGATTTTTTCGCTCTCCGTCGGTGCACGCGGAATCCCTTGCACGCCTTTCGCCGGCTGACCGCCACCCTTCACGCGCCCCTAACCTCTCGCCCCAATGAAATCCTTCGCTCTCACCACGTGCATCATCGCGATTTTTTCCTTCAACGCACACGCGGACGCCCAACCGCTCACCCCCGCCGCGCTACCCTCCCGACCGAACATCGTCTTCATCCTCGCCGACGACCTCGGATGCGCGCAGGTCGGCGCCTACGGCAATCGCTATTATCGCACGCCTCACATCGACAGCCTCGGTCAGGATGGCGTGAAGTTCACTCGCGCCTACGCCGCAGCGCCCGTGTGCTCGCCCACCCGTTCGGCGCTTATGACCGGCAAACATCCCGCGCGCACGCGTGTGACAAACTTTATTCCGGGCAACGCCTACCCTTGGGCGCGACTGCAACAACCCCGGTGGCAGCGTTTCCTGCCCCTCGAAGAAACCACCCTCGCCGAGCGATTCTCCGCGGCGGGGTATGTGACGGCGTTGTTTGGCAAGTGGCATCTCGCGCGCGGCTATTTCCCGCCCGACTCGATCGCCGAGGGCCCGGATCGCCAAGGGTTCACCGAAACGTTCATCACACACAAGCCCGTCGAATCCGCCGATCCGGAGCAGGACGCCCACAACGTCCAGGCGATCACCGATCGCGCCGTCCGCTTCCTCGCCGAACACCGCAGCGAACCGTTCTTCCTCCTCCTTTCGCACAACACCATCCACGCACCCGTGATGGCGCCGCGTGCCCTCATCGAGAAGTATCCGCCGGGTGGTGGCGCCCATCCGGAGAACGCCCCCGTGATTGGTGCAATGATGGAAGTGTTGGACCGTGGCGTTGGCCAGGTTCTCGCCGCCCTCGATGAGTTGGGGCTGAGCGAAAGAACGCTCGTCATCTTTTACTCCGACAACGGAGGGCTCGAGGCCAGCGCCACCCAATCCCCTCTCCGCGGCGGCAAGGCTCAACTCTACGAAGGAGGCATTCGCGTTCCTCTGCTGATGCGCTGGCCCGGAGTTATCAAGCCGGGCGAAACGTCCGATTTCCCGCTCACGGCCATGGATTTCTTCCCTACCCTGCTCGAGCTCGGAGGTGCGCGTCCCGAACCGCACGCCGTCACCGACGGCATCGATTTCACGCCGGTTCTTCGCGGTGCCACCGCCCCGGCTCGCCCCGCGATGCACTGGCATTTCCCCCATTATCATCCCGCCGGTGCAGCTCCATCCGGCGCCATCATTTCCGGGGATTGGAAACTCATCGAAAACTATGAGGCGGCCGCGACCGGTGATTCGCCCGCTTGCGAGCTCTTCAATCTGCGCGAGGATCCGGCGGAGAAAAACAACTTGTCCCTTTCCGATCCCGAACGAGCCGCGGCATTGCGCAACGACCTCGCCGCGTGGCGGGACTCCGTTCACGCGCAGATGCCGACGTTGAACCCAGACTACGATCCCGCACGCGCCAGCGTGCTGGATATCGATACGGGACATTGACGGTGCGTGCGGCTCGCCCGTAGGCCGTTGGGCCCGCGATGATCACGCAAAACGCAGGCCCCTCGCGGGTGCCCGACCGGACTCCTGACAGTCTGCGCCCCGACTCACCTCCCCAGACAGAATGAGTTCCACGCCGCCCTTTCAGATCCGCCTCTCGCCCGTCTGCTCTCGTGTCCGCTGCGAACCAGGATGGCATCTTGATGCGGCGTGGGCCCGCCGGCTCCGCGATTTCGACTTGTGGTTCGTGTGTTCCGGCCGCGGCCTCATGACCACCGACTCGGCAAAAATACCACTAGCACCTGGCGTTTGCATCTGGATGCGTCCCGGCCGTCACTATGAGGCCAATCACGACCCCGCGGCCCCGTTGACCGTGAACTGCATCCATTTCGAGCTGCGCCGTCCGCCGCACGGCTTCGCGCCGCCCTTCGAGACCATGCACGCTTCTGATCTCTCGTTCGTCGATGCCACGATGCGCCGGATCATCGCGTTGCGCGCTACAACCTCTCTCTCTGCGCATGCCTCGGCCGAAACTTTGTTCGACGCCCTTTTGACCGAACTGGCGCGCGAAGCGCGGGCCAGCCTCTCCATGCCAGCCGCCACCGGCACCGAGCTCCATCACCGGCGCATCATCCAGCAACTCGCAGCTCAAATACGGGAGGATTCGGCCCGGCCGCGCCCGATCGCCGCCCTGGCGCGCACCGCCGGCTACAGCATCGACCATTTCTCCCGCGTCTTCGAAAAGATTACCGGCCAGCGACCGCGCGAATTCGTGATCGAGGCACGCCTCGCTCGCGCCCGTCAGCTCCTGGTCGAGACCAGCCTCACCGTCAGCGAGATCGCGGAAACCCTCGGCTATCGCGACGTGTATTTCTTCTCCCGCCAGTTTCGCGCGAAGACCGGAAGCAGCCCCACCGACTTTCGCCATCGCCTCCTTCCCGATTGAGAGGCCAGCGCAATGCCGGATTAGTCCAAAGGATTGCCGGACGCCTTCATGGCGCACCCCGCCGAAATCGGTAAGCTGAGGCGCACCCGCTTTTCCTTCCCGTATCATGAACACCCCTACGCCTTCCGCTTCCGCATCTCCCGCCCAGGGCGAATTCGATCCCGGCGCCGAATTGCACGCTCCCGAACTCTACCAACCGGCCAACCTGGCCCACAACGTCGCGACCCTCGCGGATATCGGTCCCGACGAGATCGCGTTCTACCACGAACATGGATACCTCGCCGTGCGACAGGCATTTTCGCCCGGGGAGATCGACGCCGCCCTCGCGGGTCTCGTCGATCTGATCATGGGCAGGAACCCGGCTTTCACGGGAATCATGTTCGAAGCCGCCGCGCGCGATCTGCTGCCAAAGCTCGGGCCTGAAGAACGCCAGGATGCAGTCCGCAAGATTTACTATTTCGTCAACTACGACGCCCGTTTGAAAGCGCTCTCCCATCATCCGCGGCTTCTTTCAGCCGTGCAGATGCTGCTCGGAACGCCGTCGGTGGAGATGTTCCAGGACATGGGCCTTATCAAGCCGCCCCGGTTGGGACGCGAGAAGCCGTGGCATCAGGATCACGCCTACTTCGACTATCCGCTCGGCACGCCGATTGTCGGCGTATGGATCGCATTTGACGAGGCAACGATCGCCAATGGCTGCATGCAACTGCTCCCGGGCCGCCACCGCGAAGGACCGATCGCGCACTTCAAGCGGCGGGACTGGCAAATCTGCGACAACGTCACCTTGGGCACGCGCTCCGTGGCCGCGCCGCTCGCTCCGGGCGGGCTGCTGTTCTTCGACGGACTCCTGCCGCATGGCACGCCCCACAACGCGTCGCTCCATCGCCGCCGCGCTGTCCAATTCCATTATGCGCCCGCTGGGATCACCAAAACGACCGAGGCCGAGCGTCTGCAGATATTCGGCGGCGAAGGGCGCGGAATGAAATGCTGATCCAAGTCTTCGCCGACGAACTGTGCTTCGTTTTCCAACCTCCGCTCCAGAAAACGACCGCCACGTTGACGGGAGTTCCTGGCTGCCGCGAAATGCCGCCGCCTTCGTTTTTCCGCCACCGGATTTTCACAGCCATCCCGAGACCCTAGTCACGTCGCGCCGGATTCGAGGACCGTCGCCACCATCGGTTCGGCACGTGCGCTTCATCCATGATCCGCTGGCTTCGCTCCGACAACGCCGGATGCTCGGCGCTGACATCGCGCGTTTCGGCCGGATCGATCGATAGATCGTAAAGCTCCATGCCGGTTCTGCCCGGTCGCCCCTGAAAGGCCTTCCAGCGCCCGTCGAGCAGCACCGCCTGCTGAAATGTCGGCTCGTAGAGTTCCCAATAAAGATACTCCCTCGCTTCCGGCGCCGAGGCGTCTCCACGAAACACCGGCAACAGGCTGATTCCATCGGTCCGAGCCTGCAACGGCACACCCGCCAGCGCGGCGCACGTGGGCAGCAGATCGGCGAAGTGCCCAACCGCTCCAGATACGCTGCCGGCGCGAATCATGCCCGGCCAGCGCACAAGGCAGGGCACACGAATACCGCCTTCGGTCAGGTCGCGCTTGAGGCCGCTCCATGCGCCATTCACGTCGAAAAACTCAGGATCGTAATCCGGCCCGCCTTCGCGATGCGGCCCGTTGTCGCTCGTGAACATCACCAGCGTGTCGCGTTCCAGCCCCAGCTCGCGTAGACACTGCAGCAATCTGCCAATCCCTCGATCCATCCTCGTAACCATGGCAGCCTGTCCCTTCAGCGAATCAGGCCACGATTCCGTCGCGTAAACACCATAGTCCGGCACCTCCTGCCCGTCGCCAAGCGCCTCGGTCCGCTCGTTGTTGGCGTGGGGCAGAGTCAGGGCGAGAAACAGAAAAAACGGACGCTCCTTGTTTCGCTCCACGAACTCCTCGGCCTCGGCAAAAAAGAGATCGTTGGCATACTCGCGCGGCTTCGTCGCATAGCCCACCCCGGCGATCTTGCCCATCGGCACGAGATCATTCGGCAGCGGGACCTTCTGGTCACCACGCCAGAGGTGATCGGGAAAGTGGTTGTGCGCATGCGTCTGGCTCAAAAACCCGAAGAACTCATCGAAGCCCTGACGCCACGGCGCACCGCTCGTGTCCTTGTCGCCCAGCCCCCACTTTCCGATCACCGCCGTGCGATAACCACCCTGCTTGAGCACCGCCGCGATCGTGACGTCATCCGGCTGGAGTTGTTGCCCCGGATAGTTCGGCACCGGAGAGTTTCCCCGCACAGACGTGCGTCCGGCATGCTGCCCGGTCAACAGCACACTTCGCGAAGGCGCGCACACCGCGCTACCCGCGTAGAATTGGGTGAAACGCATCCCTTCGCGCGCAAACCGGTCGAGTTCCGGCGTGGCGATCTTCCGCTGGCCATACGACCCCAGCTCTCCGTAGCCGAGGTCGTCAGCGACGATGAGCAGGACGTTGGGTGGCCGATCCGACGCGAGCGCGGCACTCACCAGCGACAGCAAGAGACATCCTTTCCTGAAAAGGCGCCGCCGTCCCAACAGGCTGAACATCGGTAAACACCGGTTTCTGAACGAGCCGTTAGCGAGATCGTTTTTCAGCACCAACTCAGCGCGTCGTCCGGTATATGGATGATCAGATGTCATGGGACACAGAACGCCGACATGCCTTGAGTTTACCGTTGAGAATCTTCGAACACGGCAACCCGGAGTGAGTAACCGTTGATTCGATGACGCGACGAGACGCCCCGCAGAAAAGTCTTTTCGTAACCTGCGCCAAAACCGTCACAACCATCGGTCACTCCGCAACGCTTCGGCCAAGGTCGCAAATCACTTCAACCAGCTGAAATGTTCGGGTGACCAAATCCGCTGGGCTGGCTCTCGGCCCTACAACCACTCGCGTTGAACGTAGCACCCCACCGACCACCGCGACATTCGGGTTCGGACTCGTCTATGACCTAAGTGGGTGGTGTTTGGAATTGTTTTCGCCCGATCGGAGTCGCTTGTCCCTCCGGCACTGCGCGGGCTAGCCGCTCCTTCCCATCGATCTGAACAACGGAATCCCGAGTGATCGCCAGATTGGCCTGCCGCTCCCAAATACCGCGCCACCACATTGGGACGGAGCGGCTCAGGGAAATCCGACGTTTCAAGTCAAAGGTCCGGTTCGGCAACTGGACCTTTGATCGTTTGCCAAACTTCGCGTCGGGGCGCGACTCGCTCTGCGCCTCCTAACGCCGCGCGACGCGAAAACTAGCGGGAGGAGTGAAAAACAAACCAAGCAAATCATCTCGAACCAAGAACCGCCGCCCAAAGCTCCTTTCCGAAGCCGTGTTTCGAGCGCACCACCGGATCGTGTCACGCCAACACGTCTGGCTATCAGACGCGTATCGGCGCGAGATCCTGCGCCGACTACACAGCTACCCGATCGGCGCTGAGATTCCTTACCGACTTCTTCTGATCCTGCGCCGATCTCTCCAGCAGAAGCTCACATCACTCATCACACCCGCACAGCTGCTCGCACGACCTGCGTCGACCATTCACGTGCCGTCCGCGTTCGTATGGATTTTGCAGGACGGAGCATCAGCGAAGGAGGCAGCGGTGATGCAGCAGATGCTGCGAGGCCACTACCCTACCGTTCGCAAGCACGTCCAGATCGTGTTCGACGTTTTGAGTCGTGGATCTGTTGCCGTATTTCCAACTCCGCCCCGTGTGCGGGACGCGATCAGTGATCGTCTGGGTAGGTTTCTCTGCGCCTGCGCTCGGGATCACATGCTTCTGGTGCTAGCAAGTAGCCGGAACTCGTCTCCCGCGGTTGTTCGCTCCGCGAACGTGCCGAACCGCGCAGCGACGGTCACCAATGCGAGGGGATGAATAAACATCAAAATCAAACGAACACCCAACCGGCCCAAACGCCCTCCAAACACGACAACGCTTTGCCCGTTGCCTTGATCGAAAACAAACCCCTACTCCGCCTCGCGATGCTGAAGGCGATCGAAACCAGCACAAAGAAACGTCACGGATTCTTGGATACACACGAAGTCCTCTCCTCGATCCGCTCCTTCGACCTTTCGGAGCTGCCAATCCGGTTCATCGACTCGGTGCACCGCGCAAGCCCGGCTCCGAACGACCCGTTCCCCGGAGCACTGACCCACGAAGTTGAAGAACTCGACCGCTTCCTTCGCAACAGGCCGCGTGGAGAAAACGTTGTTATCACCGCACGGCTGTGTGCGCCCTACTTCCCGTGGCTCGAAGCAAAGCTGATGTGCGATCTCGACGGCTGGCTCGGGGCAATCTGGGTCCCCTGGCACAGGCCAGACCCGATCCGTGACCCAATCCAGAAATTCCTCGTGCATCTGCGCCGTGCCTACCGGAATTGGCAGCACGCAAAGGTCCGCAGTCATCCCGGACCCTACGACAGCTAACGGAAGCGATTTACCACCCAAGCACCCAAGCGGAGCCGAACGGCTCCGCTTTTTTTTGCGGCAGAACTCCAGAAATGCGGTAGGCGACTGCCGGCCGCAACCAGCCAATGTTGCGAATCTCGGTCACTCACGCCTTACCTTTGTCGCTCAGCGCCCGGAGGAAATGCTGCAAGAGCGCTCGCTTCTCAGGACGTGCGGCAATTTCAGCTACGGCGTTCTCGAGATCCTTTGCGAGCAATCGATCGGCAGACCGAGTCCAGGGGGGCTGTGCGTCTACTGGCTTGGACGGCCTGCCGGGAGCGATCTTCACGAGGGCATACAAATCCAATTTGGTGCTCTTTTTTGTCGCTGCGCTATCGACCGCGGCTTGGACCTTCGCGATCTCATCGTAGAGGTATGCAGCTAGAAGTTCCGCCGCAGCCGCTTCGCTGCTCAACGCCGCAATGATCTTTCCCGCCGCGCGCGCGCCCAGCGGCACACGGCCGTTGGCAACGCGGCTAAGATGCGATCGGGAGAGCGCGCTCTCTTCGGCCAGCCCGGTCTGCAACCGGTCCAACTCCGCCATTTTCTGCAGGAGCTTGGTTTGGAAAAGTCCCATTCGGTCTTTCAAACGAATGTGATAAAAAAAGCAACGATGCGTTTGACGTGCTCTTTTTTATGACTCATGGTGGACTGTGCTTGTTTTTAGCACACGTCCCATGCACCAGCATCAACTCCAAACATCCAAACTAGAATTCGACCGCGTTGCTTTGCATGCGGCGCTCAAGGAAAAGCTGCCAGGGTATCTCTTCTGGCGGTGGGCCAAAGAGGAACTCGACAGACGCGGCACCGACCTCCTTGCGCTTCGTGCCGGCGCTCCTCCGCTCCACGTCGACCTCAAGGTCCGGAAGTTCGATCCGATTGGTGCGGGGCGCTACGACGACCTGTTCATCGAAACGGTCAGCTGCTGTGAGTCCGGGAAGCCCGGCTGGGCAAAAGACCCAAACAAGACGACGGACCTCCTCGTGTGGATCTATCCCACGGGACGTTGCGTCGTCGTAAGCCACCGCGGACTCCGTCATGCACTCGAGCGCTACGAGCAAGCGTGGCGCAAGCGCTTCCCGACTCGCGTGCAGCACACGCCGAACCCATACGGCGGATACACCTCCGAGTGCCTTGTGGTGCCCCGCCGAATCGTCGAGCGAGCGGCAGCGAGCTTCAGCTTCAACTGAGACACAGGACGGGAGGAGGCAATGGCAGCGACAGACCCTCAGTGGTCACACTATCCGGAGTATCTCAATCGCCTGGAGAAAATCTTGGCGGACAAACGCGCGCACTGTTCTCGCATGAGCGATCGCGAGGACAGAAGCTACACCTTGATCTTGAGCCGAGAAACCGAGAGCTGGATCAACACTCTCCTCGTCGTGCGCGATCACCCTGACCCCGACGAGGACGCCGACGCGCTGCGAACGGTGGTCGCGCGATTCACGGAACGCGTGTTGGCAGCCTATCCCGATGTGGGGGCAACCGACGAGGTGGTGATCGAATTCGCCGCCGCGGAGTTCGAGATGCTGAACGAGGAAGACGTCGAGCTCGAGTTCGTCGTCGCGGCCTACGCTGATCATCGAGTCGTCTGCACCCGCGACGAATTCCCGCTCGATGACGACTTCTTCATTGAGCAGGCCCTGTTCAAGGCGCGCTTACTCGAATGAGCGAAGGCGTCATCAGTGAGGCGGCCGTCGACGCAGCCGTCCGTCGCGTCCGGCAAATTCACAGCTTTACCCGGTTTTCCGGCGACGAGGTGAACGCCGTGCTCCAGCTCCTCGCGGGGATGAAGGTCCCGTCCCCGCTGCCCTCGCGACTGGGCTACTTGGTGCAGCGCGCGTTCGCCACCGCGTCGCTGACCTACGTTCGCGCACCTTACGTCTATTCATCGTTCACCGCGGAAGTCAAGGTTTGCCCCTTCCCCGCTGTGCTCGGCTGGGTCATCAGTTTTCCGAACAGCGCCATGCATGAGCCGTTCCTTCGCTCGCTTCTGTGTGGGCACTACTTTCAAACGCGCCCAGCTCTCATCGGTTGCCTGAACGCGTGCCAGGATGCGCCGGCGACGTTCTTTTCTGCCAACGGCCTGAAACGGGACGACGTGTTCGCCCGCATGCAGCGCTTTGCCGTCCAGCTCGCGCGCGATGAACTCGATAGGCGGCGAGCTCCAGAGCGGCGCTAATCCGCTGGAAAATCGGGCCCTTTCCGAACACGATTTCCGCTCATGAATACCGCGCAAAATGGGGCGAATTTGCTAGGGGTCCTAGCAGTTCCGCGCCTCCGGCTGAACGTAAATAACTCGTTGAAAGCGAGTTATCTTTGGTGCTCAGGAAGGGACTCGAACCCTTACGCCTTTCGGCACACGCCCCTCAAACGTGTGTGTCTACCAATTCCACCACCTGAGCATTTCCAGAGAGGAAGGCGGACTAAGAGACATCGCCGGAATCTTGTCCAGCCCTGAAATCGCATTCAACCGATCTCACGATCCTTGGCCGCTTTGCCCCCTCAGGGACCACGCAAAACCGTGGGTCCAGCCGGCTGCTCCACCACCGCATCTCGAGGCTCGCGCGTAATCAGAATCTCCGCCGGAGCCAGCCCTTCAGTCATCTGATACTGCACGCTGCCCGAACCGCCGTAAAACGCCGCCGGCACCTCGCCCACACGCTGATACTCCACGCGGTCCGCCGCCCGCACCCACAATTGCAGCGATTCCTCGCGCGCAATCCTCGGTAGATTGTAGAGGTTGAGGTAACCTCGCTGCTCCTTGTCATCGAACACCGCCCATGCATACGGCGTCAGCGCCGCAGTCTGCGGATCCGTCCCGGACGCGCCCGGAGGCTCCACGCCCGGCGTGATCACGCCGTCTGTCGCCGCCACGATCACTCCAGGTTCCGTCAAAATCCCGCGCGCAACCTCCACCAATCCCTTGCGATTCCCCCGCTCGTAACTCTCCGCGTCGACCAACTCCATCGCCGCCAACCGGCCCACGGATTGATCGAACGCCACCCGCGAGGCCCACTGCCGCACCACCGCATCGTAGTCGACCCGCAAGGCCGCCGTCGTCCGCTGCAGTTTCGCATGATCGTCCCGCAACTTCGCGAGTTCGCGCGAGGTCTTCGCCAGATCGGACGCAAACTTCGCCGCCATCTGTCGTTCCGCCTCGGCGCCGCCGGTCGGGCCTCGCGACACAGCGCCTTCGCCAGATCCGTCAACATCCTCCGCTGGAATTTCCGCTCCGCGTCCATTCGCCGCCATCTCCAAGCTGCGGCCGTTCTCACCTGCCACTGTGGTCCCCTCGTCCGCGGCCCACGCATTCGCGCGCGCCGGCACCGGACGCCGGAAATCGATCAGGTTCAACGTCAACAACACCGCCGCCGCCATCGGCCACACGACTTTGGTCCACGGTATCCCTTTTCTCGTTACAACCGGCGCCGCTTCCTCCGCCGGCACAGAGCGCGCGCCCGCCAGAATCGCGCTCAACGCCGTCAGTTGGTCCGTCGCGCTCATCGGTTCCGCCGGCGCCTGCCCGCACGCAAATTGCGCCATCGCGTCCGCGCACGATTTCAACGCCACGCGCGCCGCCGGATCCCGCTCGAGGCGCGCTTCGAATGCGGCCCGACTCCCTGCGTCCATTTCGTTCAGCAGGTAGCGGAGCGCTTCGGTTTCGAAGGTATCGTTCATTTCGCGGCAAAAGCATGCCGGAGCTGCGCCCACGGCCGCATCAAACGTTCGCTCAACGACCGGCGCACCGCCTCGGTCACCAGCCCGATCTGCACGTGCACCGTGTCGCCGAAAAACGGAACCTCGACCGCCTGACGGCGCAATGCCGCCAGCGATTCGCCGCAGTCTGCCACCGCCGCGCGAGCCGCGGGAAAACGCGTGAGCGTCTCCTCGAAGGCCGCCCTCTGATCCGCATCCATGTCGCCGAGCACATAGCGCAGCGCTTGATTCTCGAATTCCTTAATCATGACGCATCACGAGTTGCCGCAGCTTTTGGAGGCCGCGGCGCAGATGATTTTTTACGTTGCCGATCGGCGTGCCCATCGCCGACGCGATCTGCGCCTGCGTGCACCCGCCAAAGAAAGCCAGCTCCAACGCCTGCCGCTGTGCCGCCGAAAGCTCCGCCAGATGCCGCGACAAAATTTCGTCGCGATCCGCCCAGTCATAGCGCGTCTCGTTGCCGTCCGCCGGCTCGCGCTGAAACGCTTCGTGCAGCAATCGCCGTCGCGCGCCTTTGCGCAATTGATCGATCGCCGCATTGCGCGCGATGAAGACCAGCCAGGCGACCACTTCGCCACGCTCCGGCCGATACGCCGCCGCCTGCCGCCAGGCCTTAATGAACGCGTCCTGCACCGCCTCGCGCGCATCTTCGGGATCTTCGAGGATGCGCCGGACAATTCCGTGCAACTGGGCATGAAATTGGAGATACAGCAGCTGGAGCGCTTCCGCGTCCCCCTCCGCCATTCGGGCCACCAAAGCCCGGTGATGGGCGAGCGCCTCGGCTTCGAATCCTGCCACAGCGCGGGTGGATCTATTTGCCTGCACCACGGAAATCAACTCCAGCGACATTTCTCCACGGGCGCGTTCCAACCCGCTCAGAACGCCCACCTCACTCCGCCCGAAAACACGTGCGCCTGCCGATCGAAACTCGGATCCAGATCCGTGTAGTGATAAGTCAAGGACACGCTGGTCCGCTCCGCGATCGCATACGAAACCGCCAGCGCGCCACCCAGCGTGAAGCCATTCTCGCTGTGCCGTCGCGGCGGAATCGCAGCGATCGTCGGATCCTCCATCGTATAGGTCGCCCGCCCCCGGCTCGAAACCCAGTTCACCTCCGGCGCCAGCGCGAACGTCAGCTTGCCCCATGGCCAGCTGAACTCCGGCGCCAGGGTCAGGAGATGAACGTCATCTTCATACCGTCCCCACACCACCACGGGGGTGTTCACGGGCTCTTCCGAATCCGGCGGCGAGCCGAATTTCGCCAAGGCTTCGATGTCTCCAATCGCGTGATACGACAACCGCACGCTCAATCCCTCGTCCACCCGGTATCCGGCCGTGACGAAGGGCGCCGTTCTCGCCTTCCCTCCGCGGGTCTGCAAAGGCTCCGGCGAGCGCTCGAAACGCTCGCCGTGCAAACTCAAATAACTCGCGCCCACCTCCGCATAAAACCCGGTCTGCTGCGCGACCGCGGTCGCCGCCATCATCCCCCCGAGTAGAGCAAGTTTAAGGCTTTGCATGGTGTTCCTCATGGTTGAACACCTTCCTTTACGGCGGCCGCGCACAGACGGAGTCACCCCCGCGCGCAAAATTTCACCGCCCCTCCTATCCGCGCTGCCGGTCCGCGAGCCCCCGCGCCAGTTCCGCCGCGAGAAAAGGCCCTTCGAAGATCATCCCGGTATAAATCTGCACCAGCGTCGCGCCCGCATCGAGCTTCTCTGCCGCGCTCGCCACATCGTCGATTCCACCCACACCGATGATCGGCAGCCGCCCATTCGTCGCCCGCGCGATATAATTCACGATCTCGCGCGATCGCACGCGCAAGGGCCGCCCGCTCAACCCGCCCGCTTGATTCACGCCGGCAAACCAGCCCGGGCGCGCCAGTGTCGTATTCGTCGCGATGATACCATCCAGCCCGAACTCCGCAATCGTCCCCAGCACCGCATCGATCTGCGGAAAGCTGAGATCCGGCGCGATCTTCAACAACACCGGCACCCGCCGCGTCCGCTCGCGATTGGCCGACGCGATCGCCCCGAGCAGTTCGCGCAGACGGCTTTCGTCCTGCAGCTGACGGAGGTTCGGCGTGTTCGGACTGCTCACGTTCAACACCACGTAGTCCGCGTAATCGGCCAGCTTTCCGAAGCTCGTCAGGTAATCCTCCGTCGCCCGGTCGATTTCCGTCACCTTCGACTTCCCCAAATTCACGCCCAGCGGAATGCGCCGCTGCCCGCGGGGCGCCTGGCGCGCCAGCCGCTCCGCGAGCGCCTCCGCCCCATGATTATTGAAGCCCATCCGGTTGATCACCGCCCCATGCTCCGGAAAACGAAACACCCGCGGACGATCGTTTCCCGGCTGCCCCAATGCCGTCACCGTCCCGATCTCGACATGCCCAAACCCCAGCGCCGCCGCCGCCGGCCAGGCCTTGCCATGCTTGTCGAAGCCCGCCGCCAACCCCACCGCATTCGGAAACTTCAACCCAAACGCCTCGATCGGCCGCGAACATCCCGCCGGCAACCGATGCTTCCACTCGAGCAACCGGCACACCGGTCCCAGTTTTCCCAATACCGCCATCGCCTCCACCGCGCGTTCATGCGCCTGCTCCGGATCCATCCGGAATAAAACCCGCCGCGCCAACGCGTGATAGACTCGTCCCATGGGCCGCGACACTGAAAATCGTCCCTCAAAATGCAAGGCGGCGAAGTCCCTAACCCTGCTTTCCGTGAGCGTCTTCACGCCTCGTTTCCCACCCGGTTTTCAGACGCAAAAACACCGCCCTTTTGTGCTTGTTTTTTAAACCTCCCCTCGCACGCTGCGCCAAAATTCAGTCCTCCCCCCTTTCACTCTCATGCCCAAAGCTACTTCAACCCTCGACTGGTGCGTCGTCCGACTCGGCGAGGATCATAACTGGTGGGTCGCAGAGACCAGCGACCCCGTCCGTTGGGACGTCGATGGCCTCAGCATCATCGACCCGCGCCAGTTGGCCCACTTGATCGATCTCGTCGACCCGCTCCGCGACTACGGATTCGATCAGGACAACATGGAGCGCGCCTTCATCCTGTTCCGCATCGAGAAAGACCTCGGCAACGGCAAGGTCCGCCTCAAGCGCACCAAGGAATCCCTCTTCGAATCCGACGAAAAGCTCTTCGCCCTCCCCGATATCCTCGACGAGGAAAACGGCCCCTACGCCGACCTCCTCGATCATCTCACGCGCTGCCGCGTGAAAATGCTCAACGATCTCTTCGAATTCGAGTCCAAGCTCACCGTCGACGAGGTCGAAGACGAGCTCCGCGAAGACCAAAACAGCCACTTCATCGAGGGCAAAGCCGTCCACTCTTTCGAAGAGCTCACCTCGATCCTCGACTTCATGCCCGCGGGCTATGAATCCGACGACGACACCCCGTCCAAGAATCTCGACGAAGAAGCCGACGACGCCGACCTTCCCGAACTCGACGAAGAAGAAGAGGAGAAACTCAAGAACGACGAATCCCTGAAATGGGATGAGGACGACGAGGACTCCGACGACGACGACAAGGACTCGGACGACGACGAAGAAGACGACGACGAGGAGGAAGACGACGAAGAAGAAGCCGACGACGAGGACGAAAAGCCCCGCCGCAAATCCCGCGGCAAACGCTGATCCTCTCCCAGTTCAGTTTCCCAAGCGGCGGTCCATTGACCGCCGCTTTTTTTATCACAGCAGCGCAGCCAGGTGTAGGATCCTGCTTGCAGGCGTATTGCTCGAAAGATCGCTATTCGCGACCGCGCCCAATCTTCCCGCCCACAACCCCGCCATTGCCTTCCCCGCCGCCGTTCCCCTATCTCGCGGCCATGCATTTCCGCCGCGCGTCGTTCTCCGCTCTCGCCGCCGCTTTTAGTCTTTTTCTCGCCGCGTGCGTCACGACCGATCCCAGCGCAACCGCCGCCAACACCACCATTCCCGCCGCCACCTCGAGCGCACAACTTCGCGCCGGCGACAGCCTCACGGTTTCACTTCAAGGCGTTCCCGATCCTTCCATCAACGCCGTCCAGATCGACGATCAGGGTTCGATCACACTTCCCTTCATCGGCGCCATTTCCGCCGCCGGCATCAACACCGGCGAACTCGCCCAACACATCCGCGAAACCTACCTCGCGCGCAAAATCTACAATCACGTCGACGTCTCCGTCAGCGTCACCGAACGCTACGTTTACGTCGGCGGCGAGGTCATGCGCCCCGGTCGCATCGTCTGGACACCCGACCTCACCGTCGCGAAAGCCATCCAAGCCGCGGGCGGCTTCTCCCTCTACGCCCGCGAAAATCGCGTGAGCCTCGTCCGCGATCAGCAAACCTATCCGGTCGACGTAAAACTCGCTCAACGCAGCCCCACCCAGGACCCCCGCCTCGTGCCCGGCGACTCCATCCAAGTCCCCCGCTCGCCGTTCTGAAAAGCTTTCGTGTTCAGGATTCCGCGCTCTGAATTAGGCAAAGCGCAAAACACCTCTCCAACCCGGACCACCGAACCCGAAACTCGAAACCGGTCGCACGTCAGCGCCCCAGCGCCGCCGCCATTTCCTTCGCGAAATACGTCAAAATCATATCCGCCCCCGCCCGCTTGATCGCCAGCAGCGACTCATGCCGGGTCTTCGCGAGATCCAGCCAGCCCATTTTCGCCGCGGCGTGCAGCTGCGCGTATTCTCCAGAAACCTGATACGCCGCCACCGGCTTGTTCGTGCGTTCGCGCACGTCGCGAATCACATCGAGATACGGCCCCGCCGGTTTCACCATCACGATGTCGGCGCCTTCCTGCTCATCGAGCGCCAGCTCGGTAAACGCCGCCCGCCGGTTCGCCGGATCGAGTTGATACGTCGCTTTGCTGAGCAAGTGCGTTCCCGCCGCCTGCGCGCTCCCGACCGCATCGCGAAACGGCCCGTAATACGCCGACGCAAATTTCACCGAATACGCCATGATCCCCGTCCCGGTGAAACCCGCCGCATCCAACGCCCGCCGGATCGCCCCCACTCGCCCATCCATCATGTCGCTGGGCGCCACCAAATCGACGCCCGCCCGCGCGTGCAACACCGCCATCTTCGCAAGGATCTCCACCGTGCGGTCGTTCTCCACGTCGTCCCGCGCCGCGTTCAACACGCCGTCGTGCCCATGCGTCGTATAAGGATCCAGCGCGATATCCGTCATCACCGCGATCTGCGGCACCGCCTTTTTCACCGCGCGCACCGCTCGCAACACCAACGCGTCCTCGTGCAACGCCGCGGTCCCTTCGTCATCCTTCAAACGCGCATCCAATTTCGGAAACAACGCCACCGCCGGCACGCCCAGGTTCGCCAGCGCCCGACACTCCTTCACCAGATCGCTCACGTTGAAACGCGCGACTCCCGGCATCGACGCAATCGCTTCCGGCTCGCCTTTCCCATCGATCACAAACACGGGCGCGATGAAATCCGCCGGCCTCAACACCGTTTCCTGCACAAGCGAACGCAGGCTCGCACTTCGACGCAGCCGGCGCGGACGTTGAGTCAAATCGAGATGGAAGGAGTCAGCCATGGCGAACTGCCACCCTTAACCGCCGCCCGCCTCCGCGCCATCCTCTTTTTCCCGTCAACTATCCACCAGCGCGCGAGTCCCTTTTCCGCGGCACCGCGAACATTCCTTCGTCACCTTCAACTTTCCGCCTTCGCAGGTCGCACAATCGACCCGCCCCGCTGCACACGTCGCACACGGTTTTCGCACCACCGTCGATTTCCCTTTTCCCGTGCCCGTGCAGCTCCCGCACACCACCGCCCGGCCGTCCTGCACCAATCCCCCCGCTCCCGCACAGGTCGTGCACGCGGGCACTTCCGGCACCATCGCGTATCCACGTCCTGAACACGCGCCGCACGCGATCGTCCCCTTGCCCGCGCAGATCGGACAATCCGGCGTCGTCCGCACCTTCCCCGCTCCCGCACACTCCTCGCAGGTGTGCGCGGCCGTGAGTTCCGCCAGTCGCTGACGCGCCGCCGCATCCCCTTCGCCCAGGCTCCCATAAACCCGCGCCGCCTGCGCAAACAGCCCCTTCCGATCGAAGAATCGCGCCACCAGCACCTTCAACTCCCGCACACCCGACGGCTCCACCCGCATCTCCGTATAACCGCCCGCCGTCGCCACCGACTCCCGCTCAAACAACGATTGCACCTGCTCCGCCACCCGCTCCGGCGAGCGTCTCATCAACTCCAGCAACAACGGCACCGACCGCTCCCGTTCTCCCGCCGCAAACGCCTTCGTCGCCCACATCGCCGCCGCCGCAGGTTCCGCCGCCACGCCTTCGCCTCTCGCATAACGTTCCGCCACTTCAATCCACGCGGGCTCATGACCCGCCCGCGCCGCGCGCAAATAATAACCCAACGCCTTCGTCGCATCCGGCTCCAATGCCGGATCTTCGTAATTCCTCGCCAACAACATCGCCGCTTCCGCCGGCGCATCCGCCGCCGCCAAAATCCGGTTCAACACTCCGCGTTCCTTCGCTCCATCGCGCGGCAGGTCCGCGTGCTTCATCGCATAAATCTTCAACAGCGGCCCGACCGCTTCGCTCTCCCCGTCCTCCACCCGCGCTTCCAACCAGCCCAGCGCCGACGCATAACGCTCCTCCGCGAAATCCTGCTCCGCCACCCACGCGCGCGCCTCCCGGTCGCCGCTGCGCGCCGCTTCCTGAAAAAATGGATACGCTTCCGCCACGGCGTCCGGTTTATTCCGCAAAATCGCGCGACCATACGCCGCGCGAAACGCCTGCCTCGTCCGCACTTTCGTTCGATCGATCGCCTGCATCTCCGCCACCGCGGTCGACCAGTCTTCCTTTCGCACCGCCGCCTGCGCCCGCCGCCAGCGCTCGACCGTCTGCTCGTCGGGCGCCTCGAAAAAATCCGCCGCCGTCGTCACCGTTTGCCAATCCGCCAGCAGCGGATCGTCCGCCGGCGCCACCGCCGTGAACAAATCGAATCCCAACATCGCCTGCGGCGTCACCGCCGTGACGCCCAACTTTTCCAGCATCGCCCGCAACGACGCAAAATCCTTCGCCGCGATCTCCGGTTCGTTCTCTTTCAACAGCCGGTAATACGCCGGATTCTGCCGGCTGAACTGCGCCAGCGGTCGCGCATACACCGCTTCATGCAGCGCCCGAAACGCGTTCCCCGAGGGAAATCTCAACTCGGGCACGCGCCGCAACCGCTCCCGCGCCGCCGCCACCCACTTCTTCTCGCACAACGCTTCCACTTCGGCACAGCCGTTGAGAAACGTTTCTTCGTCCACCCGCGCCTCGACTTCCTTCACCAGCCCTTCGAACAACCGCGCCTGCTCGCGCCGCCACGATCCTTCCGGCTCCGCCGTCGCCGCGATCGCCTGCGCCCGCACTTTCGCCGCCTGCCAGCGAAACTCCTCGATCTTCCCGCGAAACTCCCCCACGCCCGATTGCAACAGCTTCAGCTCCGCGCGAATCGCCTGCACTTCCGCCCCGACTCGCGCGTCGTCGCGCCGTTTCGTCGTCACGCCCGTCGTGATCGCCGCGCCCAACCCGATCACGCCAATCAACACCGGCACATGCGGCAACGACTTGCGCCACCCGCCGCGCGGCTTCGCCGGCGTGGGAGTCGCCGGAGTTTCAGGCGGTGCAGTCTCGGATTCCATTTCGCGCGCCGAAATTATCGGCTCAATCCTCGCCGGGCTTCAGTGCCTTCCGCATCCTGCTCGTCTCCGCCCGCGTCAGGAAAATCGTATTCCGCTCTGGCGGAATTGCCCCCACCATTCACCTTCCTTCCCGTTTTCATGCCCATCAAGCTCTTCGACTCGCTCACGCGAGAGATCCGCGAACTTCGCCCCAGCCAGCCCGACGGCACCTACCGCTTCTACAACTGCGGCCCGACCGTCTATGCTCCCGCCCACATCGGCAACTTCCGCACGTTCGTCGTCAACGACGTCATTCGCCGCCTCCTCGAACTCGAGTTCGGCCCGGCAAAGGTGAAACACGTCCGCAATCTCACCGACGTCGACGACAAGACCATCAAGCGCGCCCGCGACGAAAACCGCCCGCTCGCCGAGGTCACCAAGCAGTGGACCGACAAATTCCACGCCGACTGCGCCGCGCTCAACTGCCTCCCGCCCCACGTCGAACCGACCGCCACCGGACACATCCGCGAACAGGTCGACATGATCGATTGCCTCATGCGCCACGGCAACGCCTACCGCGCCGCCGACGGCTCCGTTTATTTCAAGGTGTCCTCATTCTCCGGATACGGCCGTCTCTCGCGCGTCAAAGACCGCGAGCTCCAACTCGGCTCCGCCCTCGCCGGCAAATCGCAGGCCGTCGACGCCGACGAAAAGGAGGACGGCAGCGACTTCGCCCTCTGGAAAGCCCACAAGCCCGAAGACGGCGACAACGCCTGGGACAGTCCCTGGGGCCGCGGCCGCCCGGGCTGGCACATCGAGTGCTCGGCGAT
>JAFAAS010000084.1 GCA_023426435.1 Verrucomicrobiota bacterium
ATCACCATCACCACCACGCCCAAGCCGCTCCCGCCACGCACGACCACCTCGCCGCGCGATAAAAATCCGCCCGATGTAGCGCGAGGTCTCCCGACCTCGCTGTGCGTTTATCGCCCCCGCCCGCGGGCCACCGACCGCCATGATCCTCCGCCGCCTGCATTGCACCGCACTCCTTCTGGGATGCAGCTCCGCGTCCATTGCGATCGCCCAGCCTTTCTCCTCACCGTCCCCCGAGGCCGCCGCCTACGCGACGTTCGGCATCGTCATCGCACAGAACGTCCGTCTCGACGAACTCCGCCTCAGCGACGCCCAATTCGAAGCCTTCATCGACGGCCTGCGCCGCTACCGCCTCAAGCACCCGCCTCCTTCCCTCGACAGCGAAGCCGAAACGATCCTCGAAGATATCCGTCAGCGCGTAAACCGGCTCCAACAATCCCCCGCGTCCAGCTCCACGCCCCCACAGGATCCGCTCCGCTCCTACCTCACCTCCGTCCGCGAACGGCTCAGCCTGCAGGAAAACGACAGCGGTCTGCTCCACCGTATTCTCAGCGGCAGCGTGGGCCCGCGTCCACGCGCCATCGACACCGTCGTCATCGACATCGCCGCGAAGTCCCCCGACATGTCGACCGATCTGCCGCAGCTTTCGCGGAAAGACGCCCGCATCAAAGTTTCCGATCTCCTCCCCGGCATCGCCGAAGGCGTCCAGATGCTCACCCTCGGAGCTTCCCAACTCCTGGTCCTCCCACCGCATCTCTCCTTCGGCGAAAACCCGTGGCCGGAAGGCCTCCAGCCGGGCATGCCCCTCGTTTTCCAAATCACGCTAAAGGAAATCGTCTCCGCCACGGATCCCGCGCCGCCTCGTTGAGCACCCCTCTGGCAAGCGCCGATCTCGCCGCGAAATCGCCCCGCGTGATCCCTTCCCACGCGAACGCGCCGTCAGCCTTCCGTCGCAACATATCGCGTTGCGATCCACCCCAGAATCCTAGCAATTCACCCCAAAGGGCTTTGCCTCTCAGGGTCGCCAGCCCTTTATCGAGCTCCCCCTGCGCGTTCAGCCTTCGTGCCACGCGGCCACCCCTTTCCCGCTTATGACCTCCCTCCGTGTTCTCCCCCTGCTGGCTGCCTTGATCGTCAGCGCGTTTATCCCAGCCGCCGCCTCCGCCAACTCCGTTCTTTATTGGAACGACCAGGTCCTCAACGCCACCCGGCTCTCGCGCAATCCGCCCCCGCCCGCGTCGATGTTTCTCGCTGCGTTCCACGTCGCGATCTTCGACGCCGTCAACGGCATCACCCGCACCCACAAGGGCTGGATCGTCAACGATCCCGCACCCGCCGGAGCCAACATCGATGCCGCCGTCGCCGGCGCCGGCTACACCATTCTGAAACACTACTGGTCCCAATCCAGTAACCCCAGAAATCTCAAAATCGCCTACGACAAAGCGCTCGCCGAAATCCCCGACGGCCAGGCCAAAACCGACGGCCTCGCCTGGGGCCAGCTCGTCGCCGAACGCGTCATCGAAGAGCGCTCGAAGTCCGGCTTCAACAAGCCCATCCCCGGCACCTACTCCAGCACCGAGCCGGGCAAATGGCGCGAAACCCCCACCGGTTTCCGCCCGCCCGTTCTCCCGCACTGGGGCAAGGTCAAGCCGTTCGTCATGACTTCGCCCGATCAATTCCGCGCTCCTCCGCCCCACCCGATCGACTCCAAGGAACACGCCGAAGAACTCGCCTTCGTTGCGAAGGTCGGCGCGCGCGACGACGCCGAACGCGACGAATACCAGACAATGAGCACGCCGTTCTGGTCCGACGATCTCGGCACCGCCACGCCTCCGGGCCACTGGAACGTCATCACCCAGGATCTCGTCCGCCGCTTCAACCTCTCCGTCCTCGATACCGCCCGCCTCTACGCCCTCCTCAACCTCGCCGGGGCCGACGCCGCGATCTCCTGCTGGGACACGAAATTCTTCTACAGCACATGGCGCCCCGAAACCGCCATCCGCGAGCTCGGCACCGAGATCAACCCGGTCATGGTCACGCTGCCCGACTTCATCCCCAACATGGCCTCGCCCGCGTTCCCCGCCTACACCTCCGGCCACAGCACGTTCTCCGCCGCCGCCACTCGACTGCTCGAACGTTTCTTCGGCCGCGATGACATCGAGTTCACCGCCACGTCCGACGGCCTCCCGGGCGCCGTTCGCACCTACAAGAGCTTCTCCCAAGCGCGCGAGGAGGTCGGCATGAGCCGCGTCTGGGGCGGCATCCACGTCATGCAGGACAACGTCGAAGGCCAGAAAGCCGGCATCGCAATCGCCGACTGGGTCTTCGAAAACGCCCTCCAACCGCTCGACTCATCCGCCGTCGCGCAGAAATAGCGCCTCCCCGTAGGAGCCTGCTTGCAGGCGATAATTCGCCCTCGCGATGACCCCTCCCGCTCACGCCCCCAGCTCCGCGTCCCCGCTCACCCTCGCGTGGATCCTCCGCATCGGCGTCGCCGGCTGCTTCATCGGCCACGGCGCCTTTGGCATCATCACCAAAGCCGCCTGGGTTCCCTACTTCGCCGTCGGCGGCATCTCCGAACCGCTTGCATGGAAACTCATGCCCGTGGTCGGCGCCATGGACATCGCCATCGGGATCCTCGCCCTCGTCTGGCCCACCCGCGCGCTCTACGCTTGGGCCGCGTTCTGGGCCATCTGGACCGCCCTCTGCCGCCCACTCGCCGGCGAACCGTTCTGGGAAACCCTCGAACGCGCCGGCAACTACGGCGTTCCGATCGCTCTCCTCGTCGCCTTCGGCTTCCATTCACCTTGGTTCAAACGCCTCCCGGCTTCGTGGCCGGCCTTCTCGGATCTCACCCGCACTCGCTTCGCCTGGTCGCTCCGTCTCACCACCGCCACCCTCCTCGCCGGCCACGCGGGTCTCGGCTTCTTCACCCAAAAAGCCGGACTCGCCCAGCACTACTCCGCCGCGTGGGCCGACGCCCCCACCAACACCGTCGCGATCGTCGGCGCGTTCGAGTTCGCCCTCGCTCTCGCCGTTCTCCTTCGCCCTTTCCCCGCGTTTCTCGTCGCCATCGCCTTCTGGAAAATGGCTTCCGAAAGCCTTTTTCTCGTCGCCGGCGCCCCCATCTGGGAATTCATCGAACGCGCCGGCAGCTACACCGCCCCGCTCGCGCTCGCCGTTCTTCTCGCCCGCTCTCGTCGCGACAACCTTTCCTCCTTTTCTCCCGCGGCTGCCTGAACCCCACACTTTTCCCGACATGCTGAAATCCACCGCCCTCGCCACCGCCCTCCTCGCCGCCTCCACCACCTTCGCCGCCGCGCCCGGTTACCACGCCATGCCTTTGCGCGCCCGGTCCGCGCCGCCCCCCGACGCCAAACTCTTCACCGTCATCCCCAACGCCGAGGCGAATCTCACCGTCCCCAACGTCTTCAACGACCCACGCATGTGGGGCGAACGTTTCCGCGAACTCACCCTCGGCGCCGTCGAAACCGGCATCGTCGTGGCCGACTTCGACAACGACAACATGCCCGACATCTTCGCCGTCTCCAAAAACGGCCCGTGCGCCCTCTACCGCCAGGTCGCACCGTTCAAATTCCTCGATGTCGCCACCGCCGCCGGCGTCACTTGCGACGAACCCGGCTCCTCCAAAACCGGCGCCACCGCCGTCGACATCAACCAGGACGGCTGGATGGACCTCTACGTCTGCCGATACGACGCCCCCAATCTCCTTTTCATCAACGACACTGAGGGCGGCTTCGTCGAAAGCGCCGCCGCCTACGGCCTCGATGTGAAAGACGCCTCCGTCCACGCCGTCTTCGCCGACTACGATCGCGACGGCGACCTCGACGTCTATCTCGTCACCAACATCCTCGATTTCTCCAAAGCCCCCCAGGGCCGCCGCGATTTCCTCTTCCGCAACGACGGCGGCAAATTCACCGACGTCACGTCCGAATCCGGCGTCTGGGGCCTCACCCAGGGCCACACCGCCATCTGGTTCGACTCCAATCACGACGGCTGGCCCGACCTTTACGTCGCCAACGACTTCGAAACCCCCGACCGCTTCTACCTCAACAACGGCGACGGCACCTTCACCGACGTCGTCGACGAACGCCTGCCGCACGTCACCTACTTCTCGATGGGCGCCGACTCTGGCGACATCAACAACGACGGCCTCATCGACTTCTTCGTCGCCGACATGCGCGACCGCTCCCACGCCGAGTTCATGACCGGCATGGAGGAAATCGGTCGCGGCCTCTGGGAAATGGAGCGCGTCAGCGACCTCGTCCCGCAATACATGTGGAACGCCCTCTACCTCAACACCGGCACCGACCGCTTCGAAGAAATCGCCCACCTCACCGGCATGCAGGCCACCGGCTGGACCTGGGCCACCCGCATCGCCGACCTCGATAACGACGGTCTCCTCGATACGTTCACCACCGCCGGCATGATCCGCAACTTCATCGACGCCGATCTCGTCGATAAGCAAAACATCGCGCCCACCCTCGCCGCCCGCGCCAACGTCTGGAAAAACTCCGGTCCGCGCAACGAATCCCTCCTCGCCTTCCGCAACCTCGGCGACCTGAACTTCGCCGACGTATCCAAAGATTGGGGACTCGACCAGCAGGGCGTCAGCTTCGGCTCCGCCCTCGCCGACCTCGATGGCGACGGCGATCTCGACATCGTCTTCGGCAACTACGACGCCCCGCCCACCGTCATCCGCAACAACTCCACCACCGGCCATCGCGCCGTCATCAAGCTCGCCGGCCGCGCCCCCAACCTCCACGCCATCGGCGCCGAGGTTCACCTCGAAACCGAAAACGGCACCCAAATCCGCCAGCTCTTCACCGAACGCGGCATCACCGCCAGCGAACCCGCCTTGCTCCACTTCGGTCTCGGGGAAACGGATACGATCGAGAAACTCACCATCCGCTGGCCGCGCGGCCAGGTCCAGGTCCTCGAAAACCTCCCCGCCAACCAACTCCTTACCATCACCGAGCCCGAGCTCGGCGACACCAAACCCGCGCCCGCCGTCGCGCACGCCCGACTCACGAACGCGCTCTTCACCGAATCCGCCTCCGCCCGCGGCATCAAACACGTCGCCAACCTTCGTCCGTTCGACGAATTCACGCGCCAGCGTCTCCTCCCCCGCCGCCTCAACGGCCTCGGCCCCGTCCTCGCCACCGCCGACGTCAACCGCGATGGCCACGCCGACCTCTTCGTCTCCGGTGCCGCCGGTCAGGCCGGCACGCTCTTCCTCGGAAATGCCGACGGAAAATTCACCCCCTCCGCTGATCAGCCGTGGGCCTCCGCCCTCGAATCCGACGACGTCGGGGCGCTCTTCTTCGACGCCAACGGCGACGGCGCTCCCGATCTCCTGCTCGTCGCCGGCGGCGTTCAAAACGCCCACGGCGACGCCGCTCTCCACGATCGCCTGTATCTAAATAACGGACACGGCAAATTCACCCTCGCCTCCGCCGACATCCTTCCGGCCGACGGCGAATCCACCGCCGCCGTCGCTTCCGCCGATTTCGACGGCGATGGCCGCCCCGACCTCTTCATCGGCGGTCGCGTCATTCCCGGCCAATACCCGAAAACCCCGCGCAGCTTCCTCTACCGCAATGTCGATGGCCGCTTCGTCGATGTCACCGACACCGTCGCTCCCGGCCTCCGCACGATCGGCATGGTCACCGCCGCCTCGTTCGCCGATCTCGATAACGACCAGCGCCCCGACCTCGTCGTCGCCACCGAATGGGGCCCCGTCTCCGTCTTCCGCAACACCGGCGCCGCCTTCGAAAACGCCACCGAAAAACTCGGCCTCTCCGACATCACCGGCTGGTGGAGCGCACTCAACATCGTGGACATCGACGGCGACAACCGCCTCGACCTCGTCGCCGGCAATGTCGGCCTCAACACCAAATATCGCGCCTCCGCCCAACATCCCACCGTCCTCTTCGCCGGCGTGTTCGACGACTCCGGCAAGGAGCACCTCATCGAAGCCCAATATCACGATGGCGCGCTGTATCCAGTTCGTGGACGCAGCAAACTCGCCTACAGTTTCCCTTGGATCCGCCAGAAATTCCGCACGTTCAAAGCCTACTCGGAGGCCACCGTCGAAGACATCTTCGGCGCCGAACGCCTCGCCAACGTGCAGAAACTCGCCGCCACCGAGCTCGCCAGCGGCATCTTCCGCCAGCAGTCCGACGGCACGTTCAAATTCCAACCGCTTCCGCGTCGCGCCCAGTTCGCCCCGATCAACGCCATCGTCGCCACCGACCTCACCGGCGACGGCCTCCTCGATCTCTACTGCGTCGGCAACAACTTCGGCCCCGAGCCCACCACCGGCCGCTTCGACGGCTCTCTCGGCGTTCTCCTGAAAGGCAACGGCCGCGGCGATTTCACGCCGCTCTCGCCGGGCGAATCCGGCCTCGCCGTCTTCGGCGACGCCCGCTCCGCCGTCGTCGTGGGCAACGCCCTCGCCGTCTCCCGCTGCGAAGGCCCCGTCCTCCTCTTCACCCGGTAGGACGGGTTGTCCCCAACCCGCCGTCACCTTCCCTTTCATTTCGGCCCCGCCCACTCTCGCCGCCCCGCAGCCGAAGTCCCCTCTCGAGAAGGGTGGCCGAAGGCCGGGGGGTGTTCCCGGTGTGTTCCGGCGTGTCCACCCGCCGCCGGGCTTTGACCTCGTCAAAGCCCCTCCCGTCCTTTCCATCGCCTTCATGCGCCGCGCCCCCACCCTCTTCCTCCTTTTCTCCTTCCTCACCACTTCCCTCCTCCGCGCCGCCTCGCCCCTCGCCGATTCCCCATCCGCCTTCCTCCGCGCCTGCGCCTCCACTCCCGTCGCCTTTCAACCGTTCACCTCCGACACCTTCGCCCGCGCCGCCGCCGAACAGAACCCCCTCTACGTCTTCATCGGCCTCTCCACCAGCGAACTTTCGCGCGCCATGCTGAAACAAACGTTCAGCAACGCCGACACCGCCAGCTTCCTCAACGAGTCCTTCATCTGCGTCGCCGTCGACGCCCATGAGCGCCCCGACCTCGTCGCTCTCTACCAGAGCTACACGCAACACGTGAGACAGCTCAACGGCCTGCCGCTCAACCTCTGGCTCACCCCCGAACTCAAACCGTTCGAAGGCGCCAACTACCTCCCTCCCACCGAAGAATGGGGCAAGGAAGGTTTCCTCACCGTCGCCAAACGCGCCGCCGGCGGCTGGCAATCCGACCCCGACGCCCAACGCGCCAAAGCCGACGAAGCCGTCGCCACCCTCGAATCCTTCCTCCCCACCGACACTCCGCCCCCACTCTCCAACACGGATCGCACCCGCCTCCTCACCGAGGGCCGCGAAACCTGGCTCGGTCTCCACGATTCCTCCAACGGCGGCTTCGGCGATCCGCCCAAATCCCTCGAACCCGAACTCCTCCGCTTCCTCCTCACCGACGCCTCCACCCGCGACGCCGCCCTCACCACCCTCCGCGCGCTCCTTCGCAGCCCCGTTCGCGATCCGCTCGACGGCGGCTTCTTCCGCTACGCCAGCGACGCCGAATATCGTCAGCCCTACTTCCAAAGAACCCTCTCCGACCAAGCGCGCATCGCCCTCACTCTCCTCGACGCGTTCGCCCTCACGAACGACACCACTTTCGCCGACGCCGCCCGCGACGCCCTGCTTTACGCCATCGATCACCTGAAAGGCGCCGCGATCGAAGATTCCACCGGCGAATCCGCGCTCGCTTCTCATTTCTTCACCGCCGCCGAAATCGAAAAAATTCTCGGCCCCTCCGCCTCCGCCTTCAACGCCGCCCACGGCATCACCGCCGAGGGCAACATTCCCGCCGACACCTTCCCCCACGTTTCCGCCGGCCAAAATCTCCCGCGTCTCGTCGATCCCGCCGCCACCCCGCGCACGCAATTCATCGACGCCTACGCCAAACTCCTCGCCCATCGCCGCGACCGCGCCACGCCTTTTCGCGATGATCCCGCCACCGCCGGCGCCCGCGGACTCCTCCTCGCCGCTCTCTCGCGCGCCGCTACCGAACTAAACCATCCACGTTTCGCTTCCGCCGCCGCCGCCGAATTCGCCTCCTTCCGCGACCAATTTCTCGCTCCCCATTCCACGCTCCGCCGCCTCCCCGACCGCCCGCACCCCGCCTCGCCGCTCGATTACGCCCAAGTC
>JAFAAS010000096.1 GCA_023426435.1 Verrucomicrobiota bacterium
CGCCGGCAAGGAAATCATCCTCTACTGCCGCTCCGGCAACCGCTCCGGCCGCGTCGCCCAAAAACTCGCCGAACAAAAAATCCCCGTCGCCAACTCCGGCGCGTTCAAAGACTGGCAATCCGCCAACCTACCCGTCCGCCAGGTCGACGCGTCAGCCCCGTAGGCCGCGAGTTCACTCGCGCCCTCCACGCCGCATCCGCTCCTCGCGCACGAGAAACACGCAATCGCTTCCGTCCTGCGTCGCGAGCCACTCCGGCTTCAACGCCGCGAACTCCTTGTCGATCGCGCGTCGCAGTCCGCCGACTTCGACGACCACAATTCCGCCCGGCGCCAACCGTTCACGCGCCTGACTCAACAGCTTTCGCACGATCGCCATTCCATCGACCCCGCCGTCGTGCGCCATCCGCGGCTCCGCCGCAAACTCCGGATCCTGCGCGTCGACGTGCGCACTCGGCTCATACGGCGGATTGCTGAGAATCACATCATACTTCGCCTCCGGCACCGCATCGAACACGTCGCTCTCCCACAACTGCACGCGCTGCTCGAGCCCGTGTTCGCGCACATTGATCCGCGCCACGTCCAACGCCTCCCGCGACAAATCGATCGCATCCACCCGCGCCCGCGGAAACCACTTCGCCAGCAACACCGCCAGGCACCCCGAGCCGGTGCAAACATCCACCACCCGCCCCACCTTGTTCCGTTGCAGGGCGGAGTCTCCCGACCCCGCCGCCAACCGTGGAATGATCTCCAAAAAATAACTTCGCGGAATGATCACCCGCTCATCCACGTAAAACCGGAACTCCCCCAGCCACGCCTCCTTCGTCAAATACGCCGCCGGCACTCGCTCGCGTATCCGTTTTTCAAACACGTCCTCCAGCTTCGCCCGTTCCGCCGCATTCACCTTCCGCTTCAATACGCGCGCATCGCTTTCCAACGAAAGCCCGAGCGTCCGCAGCAGCAGATACAGCGCCTCGTCGTGCGCGTTCGTCGCCACCTGCCCGAGCGCGACCTGCTCGCGTTCATACGCCCGCTCCGCCCAGGCCAGCCACTCCCCCACGGTCGCCAGCGCGTCGATGCCACCCCGTCCTCGTGCGCCCTGTCTGTTGCCTCCCTGCGTTGTCATTCTGAGCAAAGCGAAGCAGCGGTGTCAGTTGACAAGGGTAAAGTGTGGATCACGGAGCAAGCGGTTGAGCACCGTGAGCATTTTGCGCATGACGGCGACGAGGCACACCTTGGGCGGTTTGCCAGCGGCGCGCAGGCGTTGATAAAACCCGGCGAGCACCGGGTTGTGACGGGTTGCGCTGACGGCGGCCATGTAGAGGACGGTGCGCACTTCCTGCCGTCCGCCGCGCACATGACGCGGCCGGCGGCTCAAGCCGCTGTCGTCAGGATGCGGCGCCACACCGACCAAAGCGGCGATGCGGTTGTCCTCCTCCATCCCCAGCTCCGGCAGATACGCCAGCAGGGTCGCTGCCAGCACCGGCCCCACTCCTTGGAGTTCCTGCAGCCGCGCGGCCTTTCGTTGCAACTCGGGGTGCCCTTGCAGGTGCTCCTGCACCGCGGCGTCCGCTTGCGCGACGCTCGCCTCGAGTTGCTCGCGTTGTTTGCTGAGCAACTCGTGCAGCGTCGGACCAGCCGTCTCCAGGCGGTTGCGGGTCTGCACCAGTTGGTCACTGAGTTGCCGGCGATATTCCAGCAACTCGCGCAACATCGCGGCCTCGGCCGGCACCGGTTTGTCCACTCGTGGCTGCATGCTCCGAGCGTAACGACACAGCAGCCGCACATCAATCTTGTCGGTCTTGGCCAGGGTGCCTTCCGCTTTCGCAAAATGCCGCACCCGGCCCGGTGGCACCCGGCAAGCGGCCACCTGCGCCGCTTGCAACGCGGCGAGCAGCGCTCGTTCGTAGCCTCCAGTCGCTTCGCACACGACCCGCACTCCGGGCCGTTGCTTCAACTCTGTCACCAATTTGGCGATACCGGTCGCGTTGTTCCCCACGGCCGACACCGGCCCTTCTTCGGTCCCATAATCCAATCGGGCTTTCGACACATCCAGCCCCACGTAACACACAGGTTCGGTCCACTCTGTCTTGCAATGCGAGTTCATGACTCAGTCAGCGGTTCGAGTTTTGACCAGGCACAAGACCGCGGCCCCTTTGCTTCGCTGCGAGCTGCTGCGCTCAAGAATCCAGCGGCCTGTCGGTCTTGCCGTCCACGACGCGGCCATGCGCCACGGACGCCCTGGCGGGTCACCAAGCAAGTCTTCGATCGACCTGCCCGCAACCCGTCCAACCCGGATTCCTCCGACGAGCTTTGCGGCCCATTCTCGGAATCCGGCTTGGACTCGCCCTTGCACCCATCCCTCACTTGCATCGTTTCAGACATACAAGAATCCAGGGCGACACTCGCCCCACCGGCATTAGCCGATCTCCTCACGGCCTGATCACTCCGTCTTCTCCCCGCTCTCCTCCACCACGTGCGGGTGATTGAAAATATGCTCCGGGCAATAGCACTGATCGCCCGCACATTTCGAACAGTAGCGAAAATCCATCTCCGGATTCGTCAGGTCCGTTTTGCCGCAAACATGACACCGGTGCCGCGGCTCCACCGCCGCCCGCTTTTCCTCCGCCGTCCGCCGCGCCTGCATCGCCCGCGTCCGCTGACGAAAACGAATCGTGTTCACGATGTCCCCGCCGAAAAACAGCAGGAAGTTCGACACCGACGCCAGCACCAGCCAGCGCGTGCCCCAGTCGCCGCCCACAAAGCGGTATCCATAATACAACCACGTCACCAGCGCCAGCCACTTGACCTTGATCGGCAGGATGAAAAACAGCGACAGCTCGAAATCCGGATTCAACCACGCAAACGCCAGAAACACCGACCCCGCCAGAAACGCATTCGTCGCCCACGAGGTCGGCGCCAGAAACGCCGCGCCAATCGTCAACACCACGCCCACCAGCAAGAACACATTGTAGCGAAACGCCCCCCAGTAGTGCTCGAGCGCATTCCCCATCAGATAAAAAATCCACCACGCAAACGGCAGGAAAACCAGGCTCAGCATGCTGTTCATGTTCACCGGCGGCGGCATGAACAGGAACGTCACCAACCTCCACCACTCGCCTTCCCGCACCAGCAGCCCCAACAGCGGAAACAAGCTCAGATCCACCAGCCGGAACATCGCCGCGAAAAACACGAACGCCTGCCCGATAATCAGATACAGTGTGATATTCGAGATGGCCCAGCGGCCAAACCGGCGTTCGAGAGTGTCGAGCATCATGGCAAGCGCGCAGCTTGGGACGGTGTTCCGCCGTTTGGCAACAAAGCCCTTCCACTCATCCTCGCGCCTCTCACTCCGCTTTTTCCGCGCGTGCCGCCCACTGCTTCAGCAATCGCCCTTTCTGCGCTTGCAGCGCCTCCTCCTTCACTTCCTCCAACATCGCGCGCCCTTCGTCCACCCGTCCCATTTTCCCCAATACATTCGCGATGTGCAGCCGCATCGTCTCGCGCTCGATCGCCGTCGGCGCCTCCGCCTCCAATTTCCGCCACGCCGCCAGCGCACTTTCCCAATCCGGCGGATCCTTGTGATAAAACGATTCCGCGTGCCGATACGTGAACTCGATCCGATCCGGCGCCAGTTCCGCCGCCTGCTTGAACGCCTCGTGAATCGCCCGATCGATCGCCTCCTGCTGCCACTCGCCCGACTTCAAAAATTCGTCCCGCGCCTCATACAACAGCGTTCCGAGTTGGTAGTGATAAAGCGGCTCCTCCGGCGCCAACTTGATCGCCGCCATGAAATACGACACCGCATCCAGCGGACGCCCTTCCTCCGCCAGCCAGTTGCCGATCTGGTTTTTCACCAACGGCAAATTCGGATCCAGCTGGTTCGCCTTCATCAGCATCGCGATCGCGTGCTTCCGCTGATCCACCTTGCTCAACAAATACCCATACGCCGCGTAGCCTTCCGCACTCTTCGGATTCGCTCGCAGCCATTCCTCATAGCCGCTCGCGAGCTGCTCCATCTGCAGCCGGAAATTACTCTCGTCGAAATGCGGATTCTCCTTCGCCGCCTCCGCCAGCAACTCCGTCTGCCGCGCAATCAATTCCTTCAACCGCCGCTCCGCCAGCGTCTCCTGCGCAGAGCAAACACCCGACAAAGCCACCAACGCCGCCAACATTCCCAGGAAAAATCTCATGATTCGCGAGGTGCGACACCCAACCCGCGCGTCCGTGCCACCGCAAACCCTTCCACAAAATTCGCGCGCATTCGCGGCTTGATCACCACCTTAACCGCGCGCGATTAACCCGCGTTTGCCTGCCCCGCCATTCGCCACTCCCGTGTTCGCATGAACACACCCGCTCCCCTCCCCGGCCCCGCCATCGCCGGTCGCGGCACCAGCATCAATCCACCCAACCGTTTCGAACGCCTCCACCTCGAAACTTCCCCCGAATTCAATCACGACTGTCCCGACGACGAACGCCCCTCCCCTCGAACGCAGTTCTTTCACGACGCTACCGAATCCCTCCTCACCAAAAACGACAGCCCCGACGTCGGCTTCGCTTACGGTTTCAATTGCTACCGCGGCTGCGAACACGGCTGCGCCTACTGCTTCGCCCGCCCGTATCACGAATACCTCGGCTGGAGCAGCGGCCTCGATTTCGAAACCAAAATCCTCGTCAAACTCCGCGCCGCCGAACTCCTCCGCCGCGAACTCACCGCGAAAAAATGGCGGCCCCAACCCATCGCCATGAGCGGCGCGACCGACTGCTACCAACCCGCCGAACGCCACTTTCGCCTCACCCGCCGCTGCCTCGAGGTCTGCGCCGAACTTCGCCACCCGATCTTCATCATCACGAAAAACGCGCTCGTCACCCGCGACATCGACATCCTCTCCGAGCTCGCACGCTTCAACTGCATCTTCGTCCACGTTTCCGTCACGTCCCTCGACACCGATCTCGCCGGAAAACTCGAACCGCGCGCCTCGCGTCCCGCCGCCCGCCTCCGCGCCATCCGCGAACTTTCCGCCGCCGGCATTCCCACCGGCGTCATGGTCGCGCCCATCATCCCCGGTCTCACCGATCACGAGATGCCATCCATCCTCGCCGCCGCCGCCGAAGCCGGCGCCCGCCGCGCCGGCCACGTCACCGTCCGCCTCCCGTTCGCCGTCAAAGACGTTTTCCTAAAATGGCTCGACGACCACGCGCCCACGAAAAAAGCCCGCATCGTCGACCGCCTGCGCACGCTTCACGGCGGCAAACTCTACTCCAACGACTGGGGCAAACGCATGCGCGGCGAAGGCATCTTCGCCGAACAACTCGACCTTCTCTTCGACACCACCCGCCGCCGCCTCGGCCTCAACCGCACCGAGCACACCCTCTCCACCGAACACTTCCGCCACCCCTCCGGCCGCC
This sequence comes from Verrucomicrobiota bacterium, assembly GCA_023426435.1. Lineage (GTDB taxonomy): Bacteria > Verrucomicrobiota > Verrucomicrobiia > Opitutales > Opitutaceae > Opitutus. Next base: position 5,407 of record JAFAAS010000096.1, read on the forward strand.
AACTCTCCCTTTTCTAGAGATAACATCTCCCTCACCCCCGCCCCAATCCGACTTGTAATACATTATATTACAATATGATTCCCACCTCCCTTCGGCGCGACGGCGGAGCGGACAACCATTGTAATATATTGTATTACAACCCAGGTCTCACGCTCGGATCGCCTCCCTCCCAGTCGAGCTCACCGCAGCTTGCCCCCAGCCGCTCCTTTCCCTCTCCATCAGCCTTCCATGCAGCACATCCGCGTGATCGGCCTCGATGCCGACGACACCCTTTGGCACAACGAAGTCATCTTCGAACGCGTCCACGAGCGCTACCGCGCGCTCCTTTCCCGCTATCACGACGCCGCCACCGTCGACCGCACGCTGCTCGCCACCGAATCTCGTAATCTCGAACTCTACGGCTACGGCGTGAAGGGCTTCACCCTTTCCGCCATCGAAACCGCCATCGAGCTCAGCGCCGGAAAAATCTCCGCCGAAGAAATTCGCATGCTCCTCGAGCTCGGCCGCGAAATGCTCGACCACCCCGTCGAACTTCTCCCCGACACCGCCGCCACCGTTCCTCTCCTCGCGAAATCCCACCGCCTGGTCCTCATCACCAAGGGCGACCTGCTCGACCAGGAACGCAAACTCCGCAAATCCGGCCTCGCCCCACATTTCTCCCACATCGAAATCGTCTCCGAAAAAGATCCCGCGACTTACGCCGCGATCCTCCGCCGCCACGCCATCGCGCCCGACGAGTTCCTCATGGTGGGTAACTCTCTCAAATCCGACATCCTGCCCGTCCTCGAACTCGGCGCCTCCGCCATCCACATCCCATATCACCTTCTCTGGCCGCTCGAACGCGTCACCGAACGCCCCAACGCCCCCGGCCGCTTCTTCGAACTAAAATCCCTCCGCCACCTCCCACCCCTCCTCACCCACTGATCCTCACCGATGGAGGCGCGGTGCCCCCACCGCGCAAAACGCCTCCCTCTCAGCGCCCTCACGCTCAACGACACCTGGATCTCGGCCCTCGAATCTTCCCTTTCGCGCCCCGCGCGAAAGGGCCTTGGCACCACCGCAACCCTGTGCGACCTATCGCGCGACGCGCGTGAATCTCCTCGATCGTTACATCTTCAAGAGCGTCTTCTTCACCTGCACCGCGGCGATCGCGATGTTCGCCTTCATCGTGCTCGTGCCCAACGTCGCACGCGACCTCATGACCTACGTCCTCGCCGGCCAATTGCCCGCGCTGATGGTCGTGAAACTCATCACCCTTCTCATCCCGCACGCCGTCACTTACGCACTCCCGATGGGCATGCTCACCGGCGTTCTCCTCACGCTCGGCCGCCTTTCCGCCGACAGCGAGCTCACCGCCATGCGCGCCGCCGGCATCGGCATTCACCGCGCCGCCCGTCCCGTCGTCATCCTCGCCACGCTCTCCATCGCGCTCGGCCTCTACCTCAACTTCGAATGGATGCCGCGCGCCCGCGTCGAATACTACCGCTCGCTCAGCGCCGCCGTCCGCGCCAATCCCCTCAGCCTCATCGTCCCCAAAACATTCATCCGCGACTTCTCCGGCTTCGTCATCTACGTCGGCGAAAAAGACGGCGACCTCATGAAAGACATCTGGGTGTGGGAACTCGACGAAGAGCGCCGCGCCCGCCGCATCTACCACGCCGAATCCGGCCGCATCGATTACAACGAAACCGACAACGCCGTCATCGTCACCCCGCTCCGCGTTCAGGTCGAAACCCGCGATTCCAAGAACCCCGAAAACCTCTCCGACCCCCAAATCGTCGTCTCCGTCGGCCAGTGGGAACCGCTCACGTTTTCCCTCGATCGCATCTTCAGCCGCGCCGGCAGCGCGCGCATGAAACAGGAATGGCTCACCTACACGCAGCTCCAAACCGAACGCGAACGCCGCGCCCCCGAGCCGCTCCCTTCCGACCCCGCCGCCGCCGAAAAAGCCCGCATCGATCGCTTCAAGCTCGACCTCATCTTCCACGATAAAATCAACACCGCCCTCGCCGTCCTCTCGCTCGCGATGATCGGCATTCCGCTCGGCATCAAAGTCTCGCGCCGCGAAACCTCCGCCAACTTCGGCGTCGCCGTCGGCCTCACGCTCGCCTACTACCTGATGACGATCGTCATCAAAGCCTTCGATCGCACGCCCGAGCTCCGCGCCGATCTCCTGCTCTGGCTCCCCAACCTCCTCTTCATCGGCGCCGGCATCCTCCTCATGCGCCGCCTCGAACAACGCTGATTTCCGCCTCCGCCTGATGGAGGCGCGGTGCCCTCACCGCGCAAACACGCACGCCCCGTCTTTTTTATCGCCCTACTCCCGCCAGCTTCCCCAAATCCTCCACTCCCGATCCGATGGCCGCCGCCGCGAAAAATTTCACCTTCATCTGCGGACCCGACGACTTCCTCGTCGGTCGCCTCGGCGCCGAAAAATTCGCAACTCTCGCAAAAGAAGTCCCCGACGAATTCTCCCGCGAGGTCCTCAGCGGGTTCGCCGCCAACGTCTCCGAGGTCGAAACCGCCATCAACCGCTTCCGCGACTCCGTCCAGACCGTATCCATGTTTGGAGGACGCCGGGTTGTCTGGCTGAAAGACGTCAACTTCCTCGCCGACACCGTCACCGGCCGCGCCGAAAGCACCCTCAAACTCCTCCAGGATCTCCAGGCCATCCTCGAGAAAATCGACCCCGCCGACACCGCCGTCCTCATCACCGCCGCCCCCGTCGATCGCCGTCGCGCGTTCCCGAAGTGGTGCGAAAAAAACTCCGACTTCACCCTCATCGGCGCCGGCGACGAAGACGGCTCGCTCTTCGAAAGCGTCGCCCTCGCCGAAGCCAAACGTCTCGGCGTCACGATCGACCCCGACGCCCTTCAACTCCTCCTCGCCAAGGTCGGCAAAAACACCCGCCTCCTCGTCGAAGAGGTCAACAAGCTCGCCACCTACGCCGGCGAGGGCGAGGCGATCGCCGAATCCCACGTCGCCGAACTCACGCCCAACGTCGCCGAGGGCGATTTCTTCGAAGCCGCCGAAGCCTTCTTCAGCGGCGATCTCAAGTGGACCCTCGCCGCCCTCGAACGCCAGTTCTTCGCCGAGCCCAATTCCACCCGCCCCATCCTCGCCGCCCTCCAAAATCGCAATCGCATTCTTCTCCAGGTGCGCGCCCTCGTCGACGCCGGCGCCGCCCGCCTCGGCCCGCGCGGGCTCGACGGGCTCCAACGCGCCGCCGGCACCTACGCCTCGAAATTCACCGGCGCCACCGACAAAAGCTCCTTCAACCTTTTCACCCAAAACCCGTGGTATGTCGGCAAGCTCGCCAGCTCCGCCCAACTCCCGTCGCTCCGCCGCCTCATCGACAACCAACAGGAATTCATCGTCGCCTTCGAACAAACGATCCAGCGCCCCCACGACCAGGAAGAAGTCCTCCGCGAAATGGCCGTTCGCTGCCTCGCCTCCTGAACCCATCGTGCTCGTGATCTTCATCGTGCTCGTGATCGCTCCGATCGCCGCCGTCTCCTGAATCGATCACGACTCACGACCAAGTCGCCGCCCGCCAAAGACCTAGCACCCCGCGTCCCCTCTCATCCCTCAACTCTCCTCCCTCAACTCTCAACTCCCATGCTCCCCACCGAATTCAAAAACGTCACCGTCCACACCAAGGCCAACATCTACTTCGACGGCAAAGTCGTCAGCCACACCGTCCTCACCTCCGACGGCGCCAAGAAAACCCTCGGCCTCATCTACCCCGGTTCGTTCCACTTCGGCACCGGCGCCCCCGAGCGCATGGAAATCGTCGCCGGCGCCTGCCGCGTGAAAATCGACGGCTCCTCCGACACCCGCGACTACTCCGCCGGCCAGCACTTCGACGTCCCCGGCAACTCCGGCTTCGACATCGAGGTCACGTCCGGCATCTGCGAATACATCTGCAGCTTCCTGTAATCTCTTCCTCTGGTGGAGCCCGCCGTCCCCGGCGGGCTTTTTTCGCGCCCGCTCATCCGCGCCGTCCCTCGTCCAGCATTCCGCCCCTCCACTATCGACTCCCTCCCCCTCCCCGCCATGCTGCCGCCTAACGCCGCCGCATGAGCCTCAAGTCCCGCTTCGCCGTTCTTCTCGGGCTGATCGTTGTCCTCTTCCTCGGATCGGTTGTCTGGCAACACCAACTCGCCCGCCGCGGCGCCGACGAAATCCTTCGCACCACCCAGACGGAACGCGAACAACTCCTCGATCGCGTCCTCACCCTCATCGGCGCGTCGCTCGAAACCTTCGCCCGCGATTACTCCCTCTGGGACGACATGGTCGCGTTCGCCGAGCAACCCGATCCAGCCTGGGCCGCGATCAACATCGACGCCAGCCTTCCGACCTTCAACGCCGTCGGCGCATGGGTCTTCAAACTCGACGGCACCCAGTCCTACGCGATCGCAAACCTCCCCGGACACGAGCCCGACCTCGTCGCCCTCTTTACCCCCGAACAGATTCGCAACATCACCGCGCACTCGCGCACGCCGCACTTCTTCCTCGAAATGCCCGCCGGTCTCCTCGAGGTCCGCGGCGCACCGCTTCAACCTTCCCAAGACGTCAATCGCCAGTCGCCGCCCCAAGGCTGGTTCTTCGTCGCTCGCCGCTGGGATGAAAAATTCCTCCAAACCATTGCCCTCCTCAACGAGAGCGATGTCCGCATCACCGCGCCCGATGCATCCCCCGATTTCCCCGCCCATCCGGTAAATCTCCGCGTGCGCCACGTTCTCCGCGACGCCACCGGTCAGCCGTTTCGCATCCTTCATCTCGACTACCACGTCGAGAAACTCAGCCGCATTCTCGAGATCAACACCCGCGACGTCCTCCCGTTCCTCGCCTACGGCATCATCACCATCGCACTCGTCGTCTTCGCTCTCTTTCTCTGGGTCCTCCGTCCGCTTCACCTCATCGGCCAAAGCCTCGCCGACGACGATCCGCGCGCCATCCGGCCACTCCTTGCCCGCCGCCACGAACTGGGCCGCATCGCCCGCCTCGTTCAAACCGCCGCCGAACAACGCGCCTCCCTCCAAAGCATGCTCGCCGAACGCGCCCGCCTCGGCCGCGATCTTCACGACAGCGTCATCCAAACCATCTACGCGTGCGGCATGGGCGTCATGAGCGCCCGCCTCACGTTGCGCACCGATCCCGCCGCCGCCGAACGCACCCTCGATCAGGTGGGCTCGCAATTCAACGAGGTCATCCACGATCTCCGCAGCTTCATCATGGGCCTCGAACCGGAAGTCCTTCGCCATCGCACCTTCCGCCAAGCCCTCGACGCCGTTGTCGAAAATTTCCGCTCCACCCACGGCGCCCACCTTTCACTCCTCATCGAAGAGACCGTCGCCGAACGCTTCACCCAACCTCAACAAATCCACATCCTCCACATCGTCCGCGAGTGCATCAGCAATGCCCTGCGCCACGGCCGCGCGACTTCCATCACCGTCTCGCTCCGCACGGAAAACACCATGGGCATCGTCGAAGTCGTCGACAACGGCCGCGGCTTCCAACCCGGCTCCGACCCAACCCGCCACGGCAAAGGACTTTCGAATCTCTCCGAACGCAGCAAGGAGCTTGCGGGCCAACTCGCCATCGAGTCCCTTGCCGGACAGCAAACCCGCATTCGCGTCAGCATCCCCTTTACCCCGCTCGCGCCATGACCATTGCCCCGTCGAAACCCATCCGCGTCTTGCTCGTCGACGATAGCGCCCTCGTTCGCCAGGGCGTTCGCACCATTCTCAGCCTGCAGGACGGCGATACACCCATCGAAGTCGCCGGCGAAGCCGGCACCGTCGCCGATGGCATTCGCCTCGCCGACGAACTCGTTCCCGATGTCGTGCTCCTCGACATCCGCCTTCCCGACGGCTCCGGACTCGACGCCTGCAAGGAAATCCTCCGCCGCCGTCCTGGCATTCGCATCCTCGTTCTCACGTCCTTCGGTTCCGATAACTTCATCTACGACGCCGTCGTCGCCGGCGCGCAGGGCTACATCATGAAGGAGATCGATCCTTCCGCCCTCGTTAAATCGATCGTCGACGCCGCCGCCGGCCGCTCCGTGCTCGCCCCCGACGTCACCGATCGCGTCCTCCGCTTTATTCGCGACGCCAACGGCCCCGGCACCTCCAGCCTCGCCTCGCTCTCTCAACAGGAAAAACGCGTCCTCGCCCTCGTCGCCACCGGACTGACCAACAAGCAAGTCGCCCAGGAACTCGGCCTCAGCGAGAACACCGTGAAGAACTACCTCGTGAACGTTTTCGAAAAACTTCAGGTCAAACGCCGCTCCCAAGCCGCCGCCCTCTACGTCCAAGCCAAATCCCAAATCTAGCCACCCCGGTGGAGCCCGCCGTCCCGGCGGGCTTTTTTTGCGCCTCCCCCCACCCGACCTCAGCCGAAGCCAGGGCTCCCTCCGCGCCGCGAAAAAAATTTAGCTTTGGGGCCGGTAAGCCGGATTCTGTTCCTCCCGCTTTCGCGGGATTCGACCGTCATTTCTCTCAAGCCCCCCTCACGGCGGACCTGTCCGCCATAGCTCGCGCGCGAAGCGCGCGAGCGACGGCGGATGCAGCATACCCGCGGCTATCGGACGGGCCGCCCAGCCGCCTATTTTGCCTTGCACCGGACGGGGTTTTTCGTGCCGCCGTCATTGCTGACGACGCGGTGGGCTCTTACCCCACCTTTTCACCCTTACCCCTTTGAAATTTCAGATTTGAAATCTCAAATCTCAAAGAGGCGGTATATTCTCTGTGACACTGTCCGTCGACGCGCCTTGACGCGCGCCGCCCGCACTTGCCGTGAAGCTCGTGCGGCATCCTGCCCTGTGGTGTCCGGACTTTCCTCTCCGAACGTTCTCAAACGAGCGCGGCATTACCCGCGCCTTGGGATCAAAGAACAACGGAGCGACGATCAGGCCCCAAAGCTAAGCCCGCGACTCAATCGACTCTGCAGCCCCCGCGCAATCCCACTCTCATCCCTCAACTCTCAACTCCGTCCCCCTCACCCCTCCCAATACACAATCCGCCCACACTGATCGCACGTCGCCAATTGCATCCCCGTCTCGCCACCCTTCCCGCGCGCCGCCGAATCCACCTCACTCGAAACCTTCAAGTGACACCCCGCGCATTTCCCCGCGTGAATCGCCACCACCGCCGGCATGTTGCGCGCCGAAATCCGATCGTAAACCCGCAACGCCGGCTCCGCCACCGGACCACGCGCCGCCCCAAACTCCTTCTCCGCCTCCCCCAACTCCACCGCCAGATTCTTCTCCCGCTCCCGCAACGTTGCGATCCGTCCTTCGTGCCCCGAAATATTCGCCTTCAACACCCCTTCCGCCTCCGCGAACCGCTTCTTCGCTTCGTCGATCGCATACATCACTTCAAGTTCCTGCTCTTCCAACGTCCCGATCGCCGCCTCCGTCGTTTCGATTTCGTGCCCCAGCGCCTGATACTCGTCGTTCTTCCGCACCAGCGACTGCTGCGTCTTGTATTTCGCCAGCTTCCCTTCCGCCGCCGCGATCTCCCCCTCGATCATCTTCTTTTTCGTCTCGAGCGTATTCAGCTCCGCCTTCGCCGCTTCGATCGCTCCGCGCTCCGCCGCAATCTTCTGCTCCACCAGCGCCACCTCCTTCGGCACCATCTTCAATTGCGCCTCGAGCGACCGCTTCCGGCTGTCCCGATCCTGTAAAACCAACAGCTTTTCCAACAGGGGCGTGAGCATCGCCGCGAGCCTGCCTCCCTACCCGGAGAGCGGTCAAACGAAACCTCCCGTTTAAAGCGAAAAGAAGGGCCAATTTACGTTGGTTTTTTCTCAACAAAAACCTCGCGTGCACCGGCTCCAAACGGCACATTTTTCCTTTCCGTTTTCCCTCTCAAAACACCCTTTCATGGCCGACGATTCCGTCCCCGCAAACGCTCCGCAACCCGCACCTTCCGGCGACACCTACGACGCCTCAAAACTGAGCCAGCTCAAGGGCCTCGAAGCCGTCCGCAAAAAGCCCGGCATGTATATCGGCGGCACCGACGAGCGCGCCCTCCATCACTGCGTCTCCGAGGTTCTCGATAACTCCGTCGACGAACACCTCGCCGGCCACTGCACCAAGATCGAGGTCGCCATCCACGTCGATGGCTCCATCTCCATCCGCGACAACGGCCGCGGCATCCCCGTCGACATCAACAAGGACTCCGGCCTCCCCGGCGTCGAACTCGTCCTCACCACCCTCCACTCCGGCGGCAAATACGGCCAGGGCGGCTACAAATTCTCCGGCGGCACCCACGGCGTCGGCGCCAAATGCGTCAACGCCGTCTCCGAATGGTTCGAGGTCGAGGTCTCCCGCAACGGCCAGGTCCACCACATGAAATTCGAGCGCGGCCAAACCGTCCGCAAACTCGAGGTCATCGGCAAAGCCAAGGGCACCGGCACGCTCATCACGTTCAAGCCCGACAAGGAAATCTTCCAGGAAACGACCGTCTTCAAAGCCGACCGCATCGCCCAACGCCTGCGCGAACTCGCCTTCCTCAACTCCGGCCTCGAAATCTCCTTCGTCGACGAGCGCCCCGCCACCCCGAAACCCGAAACCTTCCTCTACAAGGACGGCATCGAGGAATTCGTGAAGCAGCTCAACCAGGGCAAGGTCGCGATCCACCCGAAGCCGATCTCCTTCCACAAGGAAACCCAGCAGCAGCTCGAGGACAAAACCATCGAGATCCACGTCGACGTCGTTCTCCAATACAACGACTCCTACAACGACCAGGTCCTCTGCTACACCAACACCATCCACAATCCCGACGGCGGCACGCACCTCTCCGGCTTCCGCAGCGCACTCACCCGCGCCATCAATCAGCACGCGAAAGCCAACAGCCTCCTCAAGGACAAGGATCCGCAGATCACCGGCGACGACGTCCGCGAAGGCCTCACCGCCGTCATCTCGATCAAGCACAGCGACCCCAAGTTCGAATCGCAGACGAAGGTCAAACTCCTCTCCCCCGAGGTCGAAAGCATCGTCGGCTCCATCTCCTACGAGGGCCTGATGTTCTACTTCTCCGCGAATCCCAACATCGCGAAGCGCATCATCGACAAATCCCTCAACGCCGCCCGCGCCCGCGAAGCCGCGCGCAAAGCCCGCGAAACCGTCCGCAAGGGCGCTCTTCACGGCGGCGGCCTCCCCGGCAAACTCGCCGACTGCTCCGAACGCGACCCCGCACTCTGCGAGCTCTACATCGTCGAGGGTGACTCCGCCGGGGGCTCCGCGAAACAGGGCCGCGACCGCCGCTTCCAAGCCATCCTCCCTCTCCGCGGCAAAGTCATTAACGTCGAGAAAGCCCGCATCGACAAGGTCCTCGCCAACGAGGAAATCCGCACGCTCATCACCGCCTTCGGCACCGGCATCGGCGACCACGAGGGCGAGGGCGCCTTCGACGCCAACAAGGCGCGCTACCACAAGGTCATCATCATGACCGACGCCGACGTCGACGGCTCGCACATCCGCACGCTGCTGCTCACGTTCCTCTACCGCCAGATGCGCGGCCTCCTCGAACGCGGCTTCGTTTACATCGCCCAGCCGCCGCTCTACAAAATCAAGCGCAAGAAGCGCGAGCAATACGTCGACAACGACGAACAGCTCAACCGCATCCTGCTCGAGCTCGGCTCCGAGGACGTCGTCCTCACGCGCCTCGCCGACAACCACGTCTTCGATCCCGCGCAAATCGACAAGATCGTCGAAAACCTCGCCGCCCTCGAAAAACTCGGCTCCGGCGTCACTCGCTACGGCGCCTCGCTCGCCGAATACCTCGATCAACACGATCCCGCCACCCACGCCCTCCCGCGCTACATCGCGCGCATCCGCGAGGGCAACAAGGAGTCGCACGAATTCCTCCGCGACGAAGCCGCCCGCGCCCAGTTCGTCCAATCCCACGGCCTCGCGGCCGACGAATCGGAACAAACCGAACCCGGAACTCCGAACCCGAAACTCGGAACCCCCGGCCCCAGCCGCCGCGTCACGCTCCACGAAATCTACGAGAGCACCGAAATGGCAAAACTCCTCAAAGCCATCGCCGCCACCGGTCTCGAGATCAACCGCTTCAGCGCCACCGAAGAGCCGCGCTACACGATCACCGAAAACCTCGGCCAAAAATCCGAGAGCAAGATCGAGCTCCGCTCCCCGCTCGAGATCGTCACCACGATCCGCGCCAACGGCCGCAAGGGCCTCTCGATCCAGCGCTACAAGGGTCTCGGCGAAATGAACCCGAAGCAGCTCTTCGAGACCACCATGGATCCCGAAAAGCGCCGCCTCCTCAAAGTCTCGATCAACGACGCCGCCAAAGCCGATGCCTTGTTCACCCTCCTGATGGGCGACGAAGTCCCCCCGCGGCGCCAATTCATCGAAGACAACGCCCTCAACGTCCAATACCTCGACGTTTAAGGTAGCGAGTAGCGCGTAGTGAGTAGCGAGCATGGACGAAAAGTCGCAAAACTTCCGCGATGTTCTCGTGTGGCAGAAAGCTCACGCGTTCACGCTGGCCGTTTACCAAACGACAGAGGTGTTCCCGAAACACGAGCTATTTGCGCTCACTTCTCAACTTCGCCGCGCCGCCTCCAGCATCCCTTCCAACTTCGTAGAAGGTTTCCGCAAGCGCACCAAACCGGACAAAATCAAGTTCTACAACATCGCCCAAGGCTCCGCCGACGAATGCCTCTACCAGCTTATTCTCGCCCACGATCTCCGCTACACCGACACGACCCAACTCCAAGCTGACCTCGAGGAAGTGTCGCGCCTCCTCCAAGGCTACATCAACGGCCTAGACCGAAACACCTAAATCCCCGACGCCACCTCGCGCCCGCTCTCACGCCTGCGCCTACCCGCTACTCACTACCCGCTACTCGCTACTTCTGCACCGGCATGTATACCGCCTCCGAAAAACTCTCCTCCGCCAACATCACGGACATCATGCAGACGGCCTACATCGATTACTCGATGTCCGTCATCATCAGCCGCGCGCTGCCCGACGCCCGCGACGGCCTGAAACCCGTCCAGCGCCGCGTCCTCTACGCGATGCTCCGCGAAGGCCTTCTCCACAACCGCGCCTTCGACAAATGCGCCGGCGTCGTCGGTGAAGTTCTCAAGAACTATCACCCGCACGGCGACTCCTCCGTTTACGACACGCTCGTTCGCATGGCCCAGCCGTGGGTCATGCGCTACCCGCTCATCGATCCCCAAGGCAACTTCGGCTCCGTCGACGGCGATCCTCCGGCCGCCTACCGCTACACCGAAGCCCGCCTCAAGGAAATCGCCGAAGATCTCCTCCGCGACATCGAGGAAGACACCGTCGACTTCGCCCCCAACTACAAGGAATCGACCACCGAGCCGACCGTCCTCCCCGCCGCGCTGCCGAACCTGCTGATGAACGGTTCCACCGGCATCGCCGTCGGCATGGCCACCAACATCCCGCCGCACAATCTCTCCGAGATCATCGACGCGGCCTGCACCATCATCGACCGCCCCAGCATCTCCGTCGACGAGCTCTGCACCATCATCAAAGGACCCGATTTCCCCACCGGCGGCGTCATCTCCGGCCGCGAGGGCATTCTCAGCTACCTCAAAACCGGCAAGGGCATCGTCCGCACCCGCGGCAAGGCTCACACCGAGGAACTGAAGAACGGCATGGAGCAGATCGTTATCACGGAAATCCCGTATAACGTGAACCGCGCCACGCTCGTCTCGCGCATCGCCGAACTCGTCTCCGATAAGGAAATCGACGGCATTCGCGACCTCCGCGACGAATCCGACGAAAACACCCGCATCGTCATCGAGCTCAAGCGCGGCGAGCAGGCCAAGGTCGTCATCAACCAGCTCTTCCAGAAGACCGCCCTCGAATCCTCCTTCGGCGTCACCTTGCTCGCTCTCGACAAGCGCCGGCCGAAGCAGATGAACATCAAGGAACTCATCGAGTGCTACATCGAGCACCGCCGCGATGTCGTCACCCGCCGCACGAAGTTCCGCCTGAACCGCGCCCTCGATCGCGCCCACATCCTCGAGGGCTACATCATCGCCCTCGATAATCTCGACGACTTCGTCCGCATCATCCGCGCCTCGCAAAATCGCGAGGAAGCCAAGGTGCGCTTGATGGCGAAATACCCGCTCTCCGAGCGCCAGACCGACGCCATCCTCGAACTCCGCCTCTATCAACTCACCGGCCTCGAACGCGGCAAAATCGAAGCCGAATACGCCGAGCTTATGATCCTCATCGAGGAGCTTCGCGGCATCCTCGAATCCGAGCAAAAGCTGCTCACGCTCATCAAAAAGGAGCTGGTCGAGATGCGCGACAAATACGCCTCTCCGCGCCGCACCGAGATCGAATCGCTCGCCGGCGAATTCCGCATGGAAGACGTCATCCCCAACGAGGGCTGCGTCATTACCGTCTCCCATCTCGGTTTCATCAAACGCACCCCCGTCGCCGAATACCGCTCCCAAAAGCGCGGCGGCAAGGGCATCATCGGCGCCGAAACCTACGAGGAGGATTTCGTCGAAACCCTCTTCACCGCGTCCACGCACGACTACATTCTCTTCTTCACCAACACCGGCCAGTGCCACGCGAAGAAGGTTTATGATGTTCCCGAAGGCACGCGCGCCTCGAAGGGAAAATCCGTATCCAGCTTCCTGAGACTCGCCGAGGGCGAAAAGATCGCCGCGATGATCTGCGTGAAGGACTTCGGCCCCGACCGCTTCGTCGTCATGGCCACCAAGCAGGGTCTCATCAAAAAAACCGCCCTCATCGAATACGAATCCGCCACCCGCGAAGGCGGCATCCGCGGTATTCGCCTCAATGAAGGCGACGACATCGTCGGCTGCGTCCTCACCAACGGCTCCAACGAAATCATCCTCGTTTCCCACAAGGGCCAGGCCGTCCGCTTCTTCGAAGGCGCCGCCGCCGTCGAGGAAACCGATCCGGCTTCCGCCGACGCCCCGCCACCCGCCGAAGGCGAGGCCTCACCCGCCGCCGACTCCGGCCCCAAGGAAGGCCTCCGCGCCATGGGTCGTGTCGCCGCCGGCGTCACCGGCATCCGCTTCAAGAAAGCCGACGACTACGTCCAGGCCATCGAAGTCGGCGATCCCGAAGCCCGCCTGCTCGTCGCTCGCGAAGACGGCGTCGGCAAACGCACGCCTTTCGAAGATTACCGTCTCATCCGTCGTGGCGGCACCGGCGTCATCGCCATCGATCTTCCCGAAGACGGCTCCGTCAACGTCGCCGGCGCACTCAGCGTCCGCGACACCGACGAGGTCATGCTCCTCACCGCCAAGGGCCAGAGCATCCGCACCCGCGTGAAGGAGATCCGCGAAACCGGCCGCGGCGCCAAAGGCGTCCGCCTCGTCAACCTCCAACCGGGCGACAAACTCCTCGGCATCGCCCGCATCGTCGAAACTCCCGAAGAAACCGGCGCCGAACCCGCCCCCGCCGAAACCTAACCCGTCTTCCCGCCGCCCGTCCCCCAGCGCAGGGACCACTTCCCGGCCCGCTCCCTCCGAGCGGGCCTTTTTCTTTCCCTTCCTCCGGCCCTCCGCACCTCCGTGGTAAACGTTTCAATTCTACGATTCTGAATCCGCGCCGCCCCATTTCGCGTATATTTCCTTATCATGAAACGTCGCACCTTTTTCTTCGCCTTCCTTCTCTCCCTTCTCGCGTTCGCACCCGCTCTTCGCGCCGCCGACACGTCATCAGCCCCCGCCAACGACACCCGCCGCACGCTCACCATCACCGTCGTCGAACCCGTCGAACGCCGCATCAGCAACGACGAGTTTTACCACCGCGTCGCCCGCGTCTTCACCGACGTCTTCGAAAAGCGCAACTGGCCGCTTTCCATCAAAGTCGAACGCTTCGGCGCCAACCAACCCGACCTCGAGCTCGAGCTGCGCGTCTTCCTCCAGCCCATCCGCGAAGAAAGCCCCGGCGACCTCACCTTCCGCGCGTGGATGACCCTCTACGACCACGGCACCAAACACGACTTCGGCGTCATCACCCACCGCCACTACCCGCGTCCGGGCCGCAACATGAGCGATGTGCTCGATACCGTCGTCCAAGGCGCCGCCACCGAGGTCGCGAAGAAGATCGAACAGGTCCTCTTCCCCACAACCGCTTCGAAACAATAACGCGCCGCGCTCCGCATTCGTGTCCGCGCCGCCGACACCGCTCGACGACCGCGCCGCCGAAGACGCCCGCCTGGTCGCCCGCATCGCCGCGGGCGACCGTGACGCGTTTCGCGATCTCTACGTGCGCTACAGCGGCCCGCTCTTCTCCGTCGCCGTCCGCATGCTCCACGATCGCGGCGCCGCCGAAGAAGCGCTGCAAGACACATTCCTCAAGCTCTGGCGCCACGCGTCCGCCTTCGATCCTCAAAAATCCACCTCGTTCACTTGGGCGCTCACCATCGCGCGTCGCACGTGCATCGACCGGCTGCGTAAATTCTCGCGCCAACCCGCCACCGACTCCCTCTCCGACCCCGAATCAGGCCTGGACCTCATCACCCCCGAAAACGTCCGCTCCTCCGCCGAACATCGCGACAACACCACCCGGCTCCGCAACGCCCTCACCGCCCTCCCCGAGCCGCAGCGCCGCGCCCTCGACCTCGCGCTCTTCTCCGGCCTGACCCATCCGCAAATCGCCGAAGAAATTTCTCAACCGCTCGGCACCGTAAAAACCTGGATCCGCCGCGGACTCCTCCAGCTTCGCGACACCCTCAACCCTTCTGCGCCATGACTCCGCCCGTCGAAGAACTCGCCGCCCTCTACGTCCTCGACCAGCTCGAGCCCACCGAACGCGCCAACTTCGAAGCCCGCCTCGAGCGCGAGCCTGAGCTCCGCTCTCTGGTCCGCTCCCTCGAACTCACCCTCGAGCAACACATCCGCGCCCTTCCGCAACACACCCCTCCCGCCGCTCTCCTCTCCCGCATCGAATCTCAACTCCACGCCAATGTAGGGCGGGGTCTCCCGACCCCGCCGTCCGCTCCGCCTTCAACCCCCACCAACAGCCTCCCTTTCTGGCCCGCCTTCACCCGCTGGATCCTCCCCGCCGCCGCCGCCATCATCCTCGGCGCCGCCACGTTCTTCTACCTCGACCGCCAACGCGCTCCGCAACCCGTCATCCTCGTGGTCGGCCTCGATCCGCAGCGCAACACCGTCACGGAAATTCCACTACAAAGCCCCGCCCGCGATACCGACGCCCGCTTCATCCAACTCGCCTCGCTCGCCGAACAATTCTGGACCGAGCCCAACCAGCTTCCGCCGTCATCCGACGCAGCTCGTAACCTCCCCGCCTACGCGCTCTTTGACCCCGCCACCCGCCAGGGCTTCATCGCCGTCCAACAACTGCCACAACAGCCCGCCGACAAACGCTACCATCTCTGGCTCGTCGACACGGAAACCGGCCGCGCTCTCGACGCCGGCAGCCTCCCCTCCGCCACCTCCCGCGGCCTCTATTTCTTCTCCCTCGACCCATCGATCGCTCCCGCCTCCGGCCCCATCCACTTCCTCATGACCGCCGAAGACAAAACCCCCACCTCCCCCGCCCACCCCCGCGGCACCCCCATCCTCGGCCAAACGCCCATCTAGGAAGTCCGCCCCACGACGATCGCCCGCAAGCGAAGCCATACGCCATCCTGCCTTCGCACCTGGAACCACACTGCTGTAGCCCCCTAACTTAACGCTGACACGCTTCCACCCATTCGTATTTCTCCAATGATGCCTGCCGGAGAAGATTGGTCTCTAACAGAAATCAGCGCGACAGTCTTCGACTACATGGCCATGCTTCAACTGGAGCTCGCAGGCCAGCCATACAACAAGTCGGCCCATCGCCGGGCTCTTCTAGCCCGGCTATCTGGCAGATCGGAGGCCGCCGTTGAACTGAAGCACCAGAACATTAGCGCCGTGCTGCGCGACCTCGGATATTTCTGGATTCCCGGCTATAAGCCACGTTCGAACTACCAAGCAGCACTCGCAGAGGAGGTGGAACGCTGCGTTCGAATCACCTCTGAGCTGGATCGACACGCCACCGCCGCAGCGGAGGCTCCAGCTGCAGTCCCCGAATTCGTCGACTTCGCTCGATTCGAGGAGCCACGTCCCGTCTCCACAAATCGCGTTAGAGGCGCCGGTGAATCGCCAGCTCCTTATGAGAGCGGCAGGGCCGCGGCTGCCGTTCGACCCATCCGCGACTATGCAGCCCGCGAAGCCTACAACTCATCTCTTGGCCGGGCCGGCGAAGAGCTCGTCGTAAGGTTTGAGCAACACAGATTGATCCACGCCGGGCTCGGGAAACTGGCGGAAAGAGTGGAGCACGTTGCCCGAACCCAGGGAGACGGACTCGGATTCGACGTGCTATCGTTCGACCTCGAAGGTCGAGAGCGCTTCATCGAAGTCAAAACCACCCGGTTCGCGAAAGAGACGCCCTTCTACATCTCCTCCGGGGAAGTGCGTTTCGCCCGCCAGAATCCCGACCGCTTCTCGCTGTGCCGGGTATTCGATTTCCGGCGCGAGCCCCGCTGTTTCACGCTTCCGGGGAGGGTTGAAGACCACTGCACCTTGGACCCGGTCAGTTTTCGCTGTTCGGTAGCAACATCGTGATCAGTTTCGGTTCGGAGACGTCCCATTCTAAAGCGCGAACAGCTCCCCTCCGCCTCCCCGCACTCCGCCCTTGCGCATCAACGACCTCGGCGCATCTTCACCGC